>CAYWEQ010000027.1:3475-6060 GCA_964457185.1 uncultured Rikenellaceae bacterium | reverse complement strand
ATGATGAAACCTGATTTGTTTCTGATATTCTCTTTAATGCTTTCCATATTTCTTCATTAAACGGAACCCTTGAAATTAACCGCAAAGGTCGCAAAGATTTGCTAAGGTCACAAAGTTATAGTGGTTAAAATATAATTTCATCAGCCTTCAGACTCCTTCTTTATTTAGATGGATTTTTTTATCATCAGAGAAGTCATGTTCCGGTTTATGTCCTTTAAGCGGGATGATCTTCTCATGGATTGCATCAATTATCCAGCCGGGCTGAGGGAAGAAAAATTCTTCCATCTCAAAAGCCGGTGTGATCCAGTTGCGTGAACCCACAACAACGGGAGGTGCGTCCAGGTAATCGAATGCAAGCTCTGTAATTGTCTGTGCCATCTCCTTCAGGAATGATCCTCTTGATGTAGCGTCGCTGGCCAGCACAATCCTTCCGGTCTTCCTGACTGATTCAATAACTGGCTGATAATTGAACGGGACCAGTGTTCTGGCATCAATTACCTCCGAACTCAGACCGTAAGTCTGATGAAGCGTTTCAGCCGCCTTTATTGCCGGATACAAGGTGGCTCCGATTGTCAGGATTGTGATATCTTCCCCCGGCCTTTTTATGTCGGGTTCACCAAAAAGTATTTCATAATATCCTTCAGGTACACCGGGGGTATGGAACATCTCACCAACGTCGTAGATCCGCTGGCTCTCGAAGAATATCACCGGATCCGTGCCCTGCAAGGCACTGTTCATCAATCCCTTGGCATCGTATGGTGTAGCCGGGAACACAACTTTCAATCCCGGAATATGTGCTGCCAGAGATGACCAGTCCTGTGAATGCTGAGCCCCGTATTTTGAGCCGACTGAAACCCTTATCACCACAGGCATCCTGATAATATTCCCGCTCATGGACTGCCATTTGGGTAGCTGATTGAATACTTCATCTCCTGATCTTCCCAGGAAATCGCAGTACATGATCTCTGCAATAACTCTTCCGCCGCACATTCCGTACCCGATGGCTGTCCCTACTATAGCGCCTTCAGAGATCGGGGAATTGAAAAGACGATGATAGGGAAGAGCCTCCGTAAGTCCGCGGTAAACAGCAAAAGCACCTCCCCAGTCGCGGTTTTCCTCACCCCACGCAGCAAGAGTGGGGTCCTTATAGAAACGATCAATTACCGCTTCAAATATCCCGTCGCGCAGCTGATATAGTTTTGCTTTTGAAACCGGGTTACCTTCATTGTCCTTATAGAATCGCTTCTTGTTTTTTATGGATTTGATCCTGGGATTCTCTTCAAGAGGCATAAGAACATCCGGTGTTCCTTCTTCCATTTTATCAACCGAGAAGTACGAGAACATCATCTTACCTATTGCGTCAGGATCTTTGTTGAGGTCCATCCGTGGCGAAATATCATCATTTACCGTTAGTTTCAGTATGCGTGTCATCAATTCACCCGTTTCCCGTTTGATTTCATCCAGGGTATCCTTTTTGACAATTCCTGCATTGATCAGAGAATTGCCATACGATATGATTGAATCTTGTTTTTGCCATGCTTCAATCTCTTCCTTCGATCTGTACGATGATGCATCAGAGGGTGAATGTCCGCTGATCCTGTAAGTAAGAGTATCAAGAAGAACCGGTCCTTTTTTTTGAGTGAGAAGCTTCATCTTGCGTTTGAATGCATCAATGACGGCTAGAGGATTATACCCGTCAACACGCTCAGCATGCATCATTTCCGGATTGACACCGGCCCCGATACGTGCAAGTATGCCGTAACCCATGGTTTCACCCATGGTCTGTCCGCCCATACCGTACAGGTTATTCATAAAGTTGAATATCAATGGCAATCCACCGCTGTAATCACCTTCCCAGAGGGTTTTGTACTGATCCATTGTTGCAAAGCAGATCCCCTCCCAGACGGGGCCGCAGCCCATCGAAGCATCACCGATATTGCATACTACTATGCCGGATTTCCTGTTGATTTTCTTGTAGAGAGCGGCACCAACTGAAATATCCCCTGATCCGCCGACAATTGCATTATTGGGATAAATGCCGAAAGGAGTGAAGAAAACATGCATTGAACCGCCCAGACCTTTGTTGAAACCATTCTCCCTTGCAAATATTTCAGCCAGGGCTCCATACAGAAGAAAATGTATTGCGAGATCCTTTATATTGCCCTGGAATCCTTTTTCAACAACCTTCAGGGTACTTCCGCCGAAATAGTTGTTCATTATTGAACAGAGGCTCTCTTCATCAAGCTTGTTGATCGCTGATAAACCCTTTGCCAGAATCTCACCGTGACTCCTGTGCGATCCGAAAATATAATCATCAACATCAAGGTTAAAGGCCATCCCAACTGCAGAGGCTTCCTGCCCGATGGACAGGTGTGCCGGTCCCGGGTGATTGTAGGCTACTCCGTTATATTCATTTGTGGTTTTAATAAGATTGAGCATGGTCTCAAATTCACGTATTATCACCATGTCACGGAAGATCCTTATGAAATCCTCATCGCTGAAATTCTTTTTCTCATCAGCGATTGTTCTGTTATACTGGTTTACAGGTATTTTCCCGAACTCAATGAATTGCGGTTTACGTACAA
>CAYWEQ010000027.1:0-3375 GCA_964457185.1 uncultured Rikenellaceae bacterium | reverse complement strand
CTTAATGATTCACCCAGGAAATGGCTGTTGGCTTCAGGGAATTTCTTAAGCGCCTTGATAACGCACCAGCAGATCATGTCATTCAGGGTGATGTCCTGTTTTACTGTCCCTGCAGCAAGTCCTTCCTTTATTTTGTGTCTGGCTTCCAGGAGCCTGCGGACATCCGCGCTCATATGGTGTGTTAGCTGGGCAGAGTTCTGAAGTGAGGCATACATGGCTTTTGCAACCAGCTTCCGTACGTTGCTTAAAGGTTGTTCGGTATAGTCAGTGCCCTCTGAAGGAACCGGTTTGATAGTCCTAACTGCTCCCGAAGCGGCTTTCTCAATGTCGCCAAGGATGATTCTTCCGCCTGGTCCTGATCCGCGGAGATTTTCATAATCAATTTCCTTTTCCTCCGCCATTAGCCTTGCTCTCGGAGAGATCCTGATTCTTGTATCTGCTGATGGTTTAGTAAATGGAGCACTTTCTGCAGCATGTTCCGGATCCTTTTCTGGTTTTGCCGTTGTTATGGATTCCTTTAGCGGAGTATTCCCCGGATAGAACGATTTGATCTCTTCGCCGGGCTGGCCGATGACAGCAACATTCACCAGCACAGGCACTTCGGCACCTTCATCGAAGAATGTTTCAAGCAGGATGCCATTGCCTGGCGATTCCATTTCAAATGCTGCCTTGTCGGTTTCGTATGAAAATAGAATATCGCCTGATTCAATCCTGTCGCCTTTGTTTTTGAACCAGCGGGTGATGATGCAGGTTTCAACCGACTGCCCTTGTTTTGGCATTAATACTGGAATGGCCATTTAAGTGTATTTTAAAGGTTTCTGGTTACTTGTTTCTTATCCTTTAACTTGTTATTATAAGTAAAGATAAAGGTAATCATATAAATTTAAATCACGTTATAAATAAGGGGATACAAAAATAATTAATTAAACTTGTATTTACAAGTAAAATATAATATATTTACAAAAAAATATTCTGATGGCTCCACAGAAAAATATACCTCAGCACAGAAAGCTCTATGAAATGCTCAGAAAGCATATCACGGACGGAGTTTATAAAGAGGGAGATCTTCTGCCTTCCGAGAATGAATTGTGCCAGCTTTACGGAATGACGAGGCCCACTGTAAGGCAGTCACTGAGCACCCTTGCCAATGACGGGTATATAACAAAGCACCAGGGTAAAGGGAGCATTGTCCATCATCTTCCGAAGGAAATAGGCATATTATCTGTCTCGGGAACAACATCCGCGGTCGGGGACAGGAACCTTAAAACAAGGATAATCGTTAAGCCAGTCCTCATTCCGTGGAGTGAAAATTTCATGTTTCCGCTTTCGCAACTGGAAAAGGAATCAGGGTGCATCTACATGGAGCGGCTCCGTCTGCTCGACGATATCCCCATATTTTACGACATAAGCTATATAGCAAATATTAACCTTCCGAGGATAACCTCCCGGCAGTTTGAAAACAGGTCGCTTTTCAAAATCCTGAGAGAATATTATCATATTGAAATAAAAGGAGGGGAGCAAAGGATAAAGGCTATTCCCGCATCATCAAAGACAGCCTCTCTTCTTCATCTTAAGAAGAACCAGCCTCTGTTACATCTTGAAAGAAAAATGCTGACAAATGTCAGCGGGCTATTCCTTTATTCATCTATTTACTGCAACACAGAGAAATACTCAATTTTCGGAAGATTCTGAAAAAAACATTTATAATCTTCTTCCTGTTGTGAATTTTTATTGAAAAAATCTTATTTTTATGCTTCCTGCGATTAGCAAGATTTTAACAACTAACCACATAAATAAACAGGACATTATGAACAAACAGAAAAAGCTATGGTCAAGACGCCAGTTCCTGACCGCTGCGGCAGCAGGAGCAGCTGGCGTGGCAATTATTCCTCATCTTTCCGGATGCAAGTCAAAACCGGCAGACGATACTATACGCCTGGGATTCATTGGTCTGGGACAGCAGGCAATGTTCCTGCTTAAAGGATTCATGCAGGTTCCGGGAGTGAAGGCAATTGCCGGATGTGATGTTTATGGTATAAAGCGCAAACGTTTCGAAAAACGCGTAAATGATTTTCATGCCGAAGCCGGTACCGAGGCGGAGGTTACGACATTTGAAAAGTATCAGGATCTTTTAGGAATGAAGGAAATTGATGCTGTCGTCATCGCTGTTCCCGACCATGCACATGCAATGATTGCCATTGCCGCATTAAAGGCAGGCAAGGATGTTTACCTCGAAAAACCAATGACTTTCACGATCAAAGAGGGACAGGAGCTTAAAAAGGTTGTTCGCGAGACCGGAAGGGTATTCGGGCTCGGAAGCCAGCAGCGATCAAGCAAGGAGTTCCAGCATGCTGTCAAACTGGTACAGGACGGAGCCCTTGGAAATATCTCACTGGTAAATGCTTATGTGGGTGCTCCGCCGACTCCGTATAACCTGCCTGAAGAACCGGTTCCGGCTGATCTTAACTGGGATCTATGGCTCGGACCGCTTCCTGAGACCATTTATTACAATAATCAGCTTAATCCTCCCATTTCTCTGGATCCGGAGCAAAATGAACAGTTCTGGGGCGGCTGGAGATGGTACAAGGAGATGGGCGGTGGCTTTACTACCGACTGGGGCGCACATATGTTTGATATTGCACAGTGGGGACTTGGAATGGACAGGAGCGGACCTGTGGAAATATCTCCTATCGGCGACGGAACTGAATTCATTATGTGGAAGTATGCAAATGGTGTTGTGATGACTTCAGAACCATTCAATGAACAGAAAACGAAGGGTGTAAAATTCATAGGCGAAAACGGCTGGATTGAAGTGTCACGCAACTTCTTCAATGCATCCGATCCGAAATTCAATCCTGCTGAACCGATTGTGGAAGATCCGGATGTACCCTATGAAACAAAAATACCCCACCAGGTCAATTTCATCGAGGCTGTCAGATCACGCCAGGACCCTGTCGTTCCCGTTGAGATCGGTCATAGCAGCTGTACTGTCTGTACACTCGGTAATATTGCCTGCGAGCTAAAGAAAACAATCAAATGGGATCCGGCAACCGAGACTTTTGTTGATGACACTGACGGTGCAGCAACAAAACTTCTTCATTATGAATACCGCGCTCCCTGGAAACTGATTTAATGATTTAAAGACTGAATGGCTCTCAATTCTGTCAAGGGGGCCCTAAATCTCTAAATATAGTTAAACCCCCTTCAGGGGGTGGTCCGCACAGCGGACCGGGGGTAAAAAAAGAGGCTGTAATTCTTTTACAGCCTCTTTATTATTTACAGGTAAGAAGATTATTCAGCTTTTTTTACCTTAATGGCCACAGGCCCTTTTTCTCTCTGTTCAATTTCAAATTCAACAGCCTGGCCTGCTTCAAG
>CAYWEQ010000026.1:0-23434 GCA_964457185.1 uncultured Rikenellaceae bacterium | reverse complement strand
ACATTCTCAACATTTTCCTGTTTCCCGTACAAGGCGTAAACTTTCTGAAGATATGGGAACTCAATCTCCGGCACATTCCGTGTCCAGTCGTTGCCGTCGGAAATAACCATCAGCGGACGCGGGGATGCCATGGCAGCTATCTCGGCATTGTTTGTACCGAAATCTGAACAGGAATGGATCGGAAGGCCGCTTTCACATGGGCATCCTCCGAAGAAATATGAAGAGACCATGACAACCGGAACACTTACAGTAACCCGCTTATCCAGGGCTGTCAGAAGAAATGTCTGCGTCCCCCCGCCTGATGCACCGGTTACACCAATCCTCTCAGGATCAACATAAGATAAAGATGTCAGAAAATCAATAACCCTGATGGAATTAAGAGTCTGCATAGTAAGGGCCAGTCCGGTTCTATGATCCTCAGTGGTGACCTGCAACAGAGATTCCCCGTATGCAAACATCTCATAGCTGAATACAACAGCACCCATTCTTGCAAGCGTCGCGCATCGGTACTGCTGATCTGGCCTGTACCTGCCATATTCATTCAGGTCGGTGCTGTTAAAATGTCCATGCGGCGAAAGAACTGCAGGGAACGGCCCTTTGCCTTTTGCAGGCCTGTAAAGGGATCCGCACAGGTAAACTCCCGGAATAGTCTCAATACCGACATTTTCAACAGTATAGCCATCATATTTCCGTTTTTCTGTATAGACAGGATCAAGAGGAGTCTTTTTCGGGAAAGGCGACAGGTTCAATTGCTCCAAAAAGCATTTCCTGAGTTCTGCTTTCCGCGTTTCCCATCCTTTAACATCCATGTAACTGGCCATTAAAAGGTCCAGATGCTCTTTACCTTCCTCAACGGGTCTCTCCGGCAACTGTGCATTTGTCTTTGTCAGCAATCCAAAAAGAAAAATCAGAATCAGTAAGTTGATCTTCATAAAGTCTATTTTCAGAAATTAAACAGCCAGCGGTACAGGTATTATTGTGAAATGAATTTTTGCAGCGGGATAAGTATCGGCTTCCCTTTTTCAGCCCTGTATATAATTCCTGCGGCTTCTTTCTCCTGATGAACATAAGGATTCATTTTACTGACAAAGGTGAGTGCTCTTTCCCTGGCTTCAGGGCTGTATTGCGTAAATACAGGGTAAACAGCGGTTATCAGGTCAGGAAGCTCATCCCTGTCGGTGATTACTGTTCCCGCCGGCCAGTCAGCAATACTCCCGTCCTTTGATATGACAACGGTACCTCCTGACGGGATCCAGTTCATCCAGTTCATCTCGTCCCCGGCATTCTTTTCACTTCCATTCATGATTATCGCATCCGCATAGTATTCTTTCAGTGTTTCCTTGAACAAAGGAGGAAGCTTTGTTGCGTTAATATAGCCTGATATAAGCCGGCAATTATTGTAATGAGCAACATTGAAATTAAAATCACTCGAAGTAAGAAGTCCGTTATTATTAATAAGGTATGATGCAAAAAGTCTAACCATTGTCCGGAATTCAATGGTGGTTGTATCGACTGTAGGATTATTCTTGAGAATAAATGTCCTCACCATCCTGGCATACCCCTGCTTATCTGATAGCCCTGAATTGAAATCAGTAAGAATTGGTTTCACTTCCTGAGGTACTTCTTCAAGTCTTTCAATGACAAGAACCGCCCTGGCAACAGGCCTGCGTCCTTCATCATTCAATACCGGTTCTGTAATTGCTGAATTGTCCGGTTTTATTTCCTGGGCATCCAGGTCAAAAGTACCGGAAGCCAGTCCGCTTGCCGATACTGTAACACGTATCTTTCCCGGTTTTCCGTCTGACCTTATCACATTTGATACAGGCATATCATTATATGTGGCTCCTTCAGAAGAACGAAACTTGTTTTTATCCGACTCAAAGACAGAGGGTCCTGCCAGTTTTGCCGGACCTGTCACCTCCCATTTCAATGTATTTGAGGCTCCGTTGATACGGTTGCCTTTTGAATCTGCAATTTCTGCATTTACTACCACTACTGAACTGCGGTCTGCTCCGATTCTTTTATGAGAGCCACTAAGGATAATCTTTGCAGGTTCACCGGTCTTCATATCCTGGCCCGGAGCTGGTTTCTCCTCCTTCCCGGTCAAAGGATAATGATTCATATCCCTGATTTCAAGGTTATCATAATTATGTTTTACGTAAGTGCCTGCTGATCCGTTGGTCACACGGTATGCTGTGAGTATCCTGGTAGTATCTTCAGCCAGGGCATATTTGTAATCGACAGCATGATCTGTCCCGCTTCCCATACTCCAGAACATAATGCCTGGATGATTGCGGTTGCGGCGTATCATTTCCTTCATCTGCTGCTCCTGTACCTCAGCAGAATATGGCTGGTCACCTGTGCTGGGGGATTCCTCAATAACAATGAATCCATATTTATCAGTAAGATTATACATCAGCCTGTCATTTGGGTAGTTCGATGTGAGGATGAGGTTATATCTGCGGCTTCCGGAAATGTCCTTGAGGTCGGTTTCAGTCAGCCATTCCGGTATAGCTCCCCCTAACCATGGATATTCCTGGCCGAGTTTTCCACCATTAATCACCAGCTTTTTACTATTTACATAGAGGATATTCTCCTTATAGTCCCATTTGAACCACCGGAAGCCCAAAGGACTTGTATAACTGTCATTAACCCCTGAACCGTCTGTTATCTCAGAATATACCTTATACATGTAAGGATTTTCCGGAGACCAGAGATGTGGATTCCTGACATGCTTAGATGTCTGATCGAACATGTACAGTTGTCCCGGATTAATTGTGTATTTTGATTTTATTAACTGCACAATCTTGTTTGCAGCATCAATAATGTATGTATTCAGCATACAGGTTTTCGGCTGTTCATAATCATTCCTGACCCAGGTTTTGATGCGCGCAACTGCCTGTTTTTCAGATACTACGGGCGTTGTTATAAAAGTACCTCCTTCGTGGGAGGCAGAACCCTGCATTGGAATATAAAGTTTGTCTTTTATTACAATTTTCACATTACGATATATGCCTCCGTAAACGTTAAATCCGGAAACGTCCATGGGAGGTATTTTAAACTGGTCATTCTTCCGGTTACTGACCGCAACTGCCATGACGTTTTCTTTTCCCTGGGAAATTGATCCGGTAATATCAAAATCAAATGACCCGTATCCTCCCTTGTGATCACCAAGATATTTGCCGTTCAGCCACACTTTGCAGTATTTCTGTACTCCCTCGAATTCGATAAAAACCTTTTCCCCTGCATATTTTTCATTTATGGTAAAATGTTTGCGGTACCATCCCCAACCTTTCCACCAGTAAGGATCAGTAGCTTCCGATGTTTTTTTTATAAAAGGATGGATATCACCTGTTGTTTCATATGTCGACCAGGTATGAGGTATGCTGATCACAGGCCAGTTAAGATCATTGTAACCGGCGGCTTCATATCCTTTTCCCGGATCCTCATCACGAAAATAATTAAAGGTCCAGTTTGAGTTGATGTTTTTTTCTATCCGCTGGCTTTTGGTAAAAGTTGCGGATTTCTTCTTTGCATCAATAAACAATATGCAGGATGCCAGTAAAAGAAAAGTCATAATTTTTTTCATGGCCGGATATTTTACCAGGAAAGGTTTATATTTTAATTTTTGAAATTATCCGAGTAAGACGTAAATTAACACAAAATAATTCTAAAATGCTATGAAAACCAAACGCTTTTTAATCATTCAGATACTGGCTATTGTGCTTATCAGCAACATATGCGGCCAGAAAATACCCACAGGCAATCCGAAGGATTTTAAGGTAAAGACCTGTCTTCATTCGGTGAGTTATATGGGAGCCTGGCGGGGACAGGCAACACTAACTGTCGATGAATTCCTCCTTAAAGCCAGAGAGCTCGGCTTTGACGGAGTGATGCTTGCGGCCAAACGTCCTCATGTCTCACCTGTCGATTATGATGAAGCTGCACGTCAGAAGCTTCGTGCCAGGATAAAGGAACTGGGACTTGAGCTTGTCTGCCTTGCCGGATATACCGATTTCACTGCAGGGATCGACAAGGCGGGAATACCAAACGTTGAGATACAGGCTGCCTATGTTGGAGAACTTGCACGGCTCGCACGTGACCTTGGGACAAATATGGTAAGGATATTCACCGGTTATGAACGCCCGGGACAGCCTTATGATAAACAGTATGCAATTGTTGTTGAAGGATTGAAAATGGCAGGCAGGCTGGCAGCAAATTACGGTGTGACTCTCGCTGTCCAGAATCATCATGATATTGCCTTGCACCATGATGCAATGAAGTGGCTTCTTGATGAAGTGGACCTGCCCAATGTAAAAGCAGCCTTTGACTGCTGGTCGCCAACACTTGAAGGCTTATCACCTAAGGAAATCAGGAAGGCTGTCTATATCATGAAACCATATATAATACACACTACTACAGCTGATTATAAAGAGCTCCCCAGATTTAAGTACGAACTTGAAAATACGAATTATGTACCGCAGGTGTCACAGATGAGGGCTGTTCCTATTGGTGAAGGATTCCTTGACTACAGGACATTTATTAATTCTTTGAAGGAGATCGGTTACCAGGGGTATATTGCATATGAGATGTGCGAGGTGCTTGAGGGCGGAGGATCGGTTGAAAACCTGGATAAGTGCGCCAGGAAATTCATGGAATATATTAAGCAATTTAAATGAACAGGATAAAACTCAAAGGCTGAATGTCAGAAAGCCTGAAACAATTTGAAATAAAGTAAATTAATGAGAAGATCCTTTGTTTTTTTTAATCTGCTGATTATCTTTATAATAATACCTGAAATGGCGTTCGGTTTAAAACCTGGTAAACAATTTGAACGTCAGGTAATTAAATTCCTCAGGAAAGAAATAATTACCCGTGCTGATATGGTCATGTATGAGAACCCTGTGACTATAACCAGCTTTGTTTGTGTACGAAGCGCCGGCGGAATACATGATTTTTACTCCGAGGGAGACTATTGGTGGCCCGATCCGGCTAATCCTGATGGACCATATATTCAGCGCGATGGTATGACCAATCCGGATAATTTTGTTGAACATCGTAAGGCTATGATAAGGTTAAGTCAGATAGTTGGTTCGCTTGCTTCCGCATATAAAATTACCGGAGATGAAAAATATGTCAGTAAGGCGTTTACACACCTTAAAGCATGGTTTGCTGATCCAGAGACAATGATGAATCCATCGCTCTTATATGCCCAGGCTATAAAAGGAAGGTACACCGGCAGGGGCATAGGTATTATAGATACCATCCAGCTCATGGAGGTGGCACAGGCTATCCGTGTTATGGAAAACGCAAAATGCGTTGACAGGCAGCTCCTTGCTGCTGTCAAATCATGGTTTACAGAATACCTGGAATGGCTTATGACGCACCAGTACAGCAAGGATGAGATGAACGCCAGAAACAACCATGCTACCTGCTGGGTAATGCAGGTGGCTGCATTTGCCAGGCTCACCGGAGACCAGAAGATAATGGATTTCTGCCGTGCACGGTACAGGGATATCCTTCTTCCGAACCAGATGGCTCCTGATGGAAGCTTCCCGGAAGAGCTCAGACGGACCAAGCCATACGGCTACTCTTTATTTAACCTTGATGCGATGACAATGACATGCCTCATTCTGTCGGATAAGAATAATGATCTGATAAGCTATCAGACTGCCGATGGCAAGTCGCTGAAGAAAGGGATTGAATTCCTTTATCCGTTCGTTACAGATAAGGACAAATGGACCTATCCACACGATGTTATGTACTGGGACGAGTGGCCGGTCGCTCAACCATTCCTGGTTTTAGGTGCAAGGGAATTCGGTGTAAAAGAGTGGTTTGAGACATGGAAATCACTGGATCATTTTCCTGTTGTGGAAGAGGTGATAAGGAACTTACCTGTCCGCAATCCTGTAATCTGGTTTGATTGAAATTTATGTTGACACGAGCGACCTCTCAAAAATAGGGTTGGGCGAGAGACAGGTATTATTGAAATAAACAGTATAATATTTGTTTTTATAAATGTTCAGGCATTTTATTTATCTTGCATCAACTTAACTACTATCGGATGAAACGATTATCTGATCAGGAAATCCTTAGAAGTATTAATATTGGTAACGAAGATGCGTTTGAATTTGTTTTTCTAACGTTCTATAATGAACTATGCATATATGCTTGTGGCATCCTGAGGGACAGAGATAGTGCGGAAGATATAGTGCAGGAGGTTTTTGTAAAGTTATGGGGAAACCGCATGGAATTATCTATTAAGCAATCAATTAAAGCTTATTTATACCAGGCTGTGCATAATCAATGCGTTAATTATTTAGATCACCTGCAAGTAAAAAAGAAATATGCTTCTGAATCAGAAAAAAATAGAACCGACCTGATTTCACCGGTTTCTTCCGATTATCCTATTGCTAATTTGCTTGCACAGGAACTTGAAGAAAAAATCGACCAGTCATTATTGGACCTTCCCAGGCAATGCCGCGAAGTTTTTTTGTTAATTCGATATGAAGGCCTTTCCTATAATGAAGCAGCAGAAAAGTTAGGTATATCTGTAAATACCATAAAGACTCAATTACAACGAGCCATATCACGTTTACGCGAAAATCTTAGAAATTATTTACCAATTTTTTTACTAATTCTTTTAGTTCCATAATCCTGATATCTTAAGATCATAAATTATTTTAATTACCTGAATAGAGGCAACATAGTAAGCGTATAATAAAAAAATCAATTTTTTGTCACCTATTTTTTATGTATAACTGTCTTAAATACTAAATAAAACATGACAACATTGGATCAATTAAATGGAAATATCGTAGAGAGGTTGATAAATCAACTAAAGGGAAAAAGTACCGGAAAAGACCGCGAATTTATCCGAAATTGGCTTAACGAAAGTGAAGAAAATAAACGCCTGTACGACGAATTAAACGATATATGGAATGCAACAGCTAAAGAAGATCAGGAAGTCTTTAATTCTTTTGAAGCGTTAAAAAAGGTGAAGCTCCGTTTTGGTCAAAATTCAGTGCAACCCGATCTGAAAACGGAATATAAACGGCCATCTCCTCGTATGTTTTATAACCTTTTAAAAATTGCCGCTGTATTTATTCTTGCATTTATAACTGGTGTTCTTTATAACAGTATGGTTTCGCAGAAAGACGTTACCACAGAAAGTGCAATGACTGAAATTGCAGCTCCAATAGGCTCAAAATCACAGATTACCTTGCCAGATGGAACTAAAGTATGGCTGAATGCTGGTAGTATCCTTCGTTACGATTCCCCTTTTAATCAAAAGGACAGAAATGTGCGTTTGGAAGGTGAAGCATTTTTTGATGTTACCAGGAAAGATGGAAAATTGTTCATAGTAGAAACGCAAGGGATAACGGTACGTGTATTAGGCACTGCATTTAATGTTAAAGCTTATCCTAACGAAGGTTCTATTGAAACCACCTTAGTGCATGGGTCCCTTATCATAGAGCAACATTCAGAGGGAAATGAAGTTAATGAGACTGTTCTGGAACCAAATCAACGGGCTATTTTTATTAAAAAAGAAGGAAATCTTTACCTGTCAGAAGTTGAAAATAAATCGTTGAAACCTGAAAATAATAAGAAAATCGAAAGTATAAAAGAAAAAATCATTTTATCAAAGCAGGTTGATACTGAAGTTTTTACAGCATGGAAAGATAACCGGTTAATCTTCCGCAATGAAATTTTTGAAAGTCTTGCTATTAAGTTAGAACGGTGGTATAACGTTAAGATCGAAATTAAAGATGATGAAATTAAAAAATACCATTTTAATGGCACAATTGAAAATGAAACGATACAGGATGTCATGGGGATAATACAATATACCTTACCTATAAGTTATTCCATTGAACATAACGTTATAACTATTCAGAAAAATGTAAAAAAAATAAACCTAAATTCTAATGCCTATGAGAAACCCCTTAAGCCTAAAACAAAACCGGAAGATGTACTGACATCTCCCGGTCGTGATTTTTAAAAAACTCCATGGCCCTAACCATGAAATCATTTAGTATTATAACATAATACATTACAAAAATATGAAAAAAAAATTACTTTCCTACTTCCCTGGTCGGGAGGCAATAACTAAATTAGTTAATATCATGAAAATCTCCACTTTCCTAATATTTATCTGTGCTTTTTCCGTTTCAGCTTCAATTCCTTTGAAAGCTCAAAAGCTCACGCTGAATATGGAAAATGCTACTATCAGGCAGATTTTTGATGAAATCGAAAAACAATCAGGATATAAATTCTTTTACATTGATGAACAAGTCGATGTAAATCGTACGGTAAAACTTGTCCTTAACGATAGTCCTGTTGAAGAGGCTTTGAGTGAGTTATTTGATAAAACCGAGATAAAATATAAAGTTTTTGATAAAAAACTTGTGGTATTGTCGCCCAATGCAGCTCAACAGAGCAGAGTTACCGGAACGGTTACCGATGCCACAACAGGGGAAGCCCTGGCAGGTGTAAACGTTAGAATACAGGGGACAACGACAGGTACTATTACTGATATTGAAGGAAAGTACTCAATAGAAGTGGCCGGTTCCGACAAAACCCTGGTTTTCTCTTTTATCGGTTATCTTTCCGAATCGGTTCCTATAAATGAGCAAAGCATAATCAATGTTATGCTTAAGCTTGATGTACAGGCGCTTGAAGAGGTAGTGGTTGTTGGTTATGGCATTCAAAAGAAAGTGAATTTAACCGGTTCGGTAAGCGCAGTTAATGCCAATGATATCAAGGATGTACCGGTGAATAACCTTTCGAATGCCCTTGCAGGAAAATTGTCTGGTGTGACAATAACACAACGTGCCGGGACACCGGGGATGGAATCCGATATACGGATCCGTGCAATCGGAACTACCAATAATTCCAATCCATTGTATGTAATTGACGGTATTGTACAGGATAAATTTGCCTTTGACGGATTGACGCCTGATGAGGTTGAGAACATATCTATTTTGAAAGACGGCGCCTCAGCTTCTGTTTATGGCTCAAGAGCCGCCAACGGTGTTATTCTGGTCACCACCAAAAGAGGTTCCAAAGAGGCACCAACACTCACTTACACTTCTACCTTCGGCATCCAGACGCCAACCAGAATCCCTGAAGCATTAAATGCTTTTGAACAGGCAACATTGATCAACGATGGACTGGCATATCAGAAATATTATAACCAGGATTTCGTTGTTCCTGAAAGCGATGCATACTTATATACCCAGGATGAACTGGATTATTTTAAAACCCATTCGTGGAACTGGGTTGAAGAATTGTGGCGGACTCCAATCAACACCCAGCATACCTTAAATGTGAGCGGGGGAACCGATAATATCAAATATTTTATAGGAGGATCTTATTTATACGCAACCGGATCGTTTGATGGTTTGGATTACAGAAAGCTGAATTTAAGGGGGAATATGGATGTTGATATAACAAAAAATTTAACAGTTTCACTTGACCTTAGCACGGATGACCGGGTGACCAGAGGTCCGAGTTGGGATGTTGGCAACTGGAGACAGGAAGACCTGTATAAAGCTTTGGTGCTTAGATCCAATATGGTGCCCCCAACTATTGACGGATTGGCGGTGGGCAACTGGGTGGAATGGTCTCCTGTTCCGATCATTAACAAGACTGCAGGGTACAATAATAAAGAATGGAATGGACTTAATGCAACCATAGCCCTTAATTATAAGGTTCCTTTTATTGATGGCTTAGGACTGAATGTAAAGTATAACCGTTTTCAGCGCAGTCAGTACAGTAAGCAGTTTAACCTTCCTTATAATATGACTTTGTTTAACACAACCGGAACCCATAACCACATCGTCGGGGACACACCGGTAGGGTTAAGGCCCCGGGCGGCCACCGAATTCCTGTTAAGCCGGGATGATAGAGATAAATCCTATCAGTTTAACATTCAGCTTAATTACAATAGAAGTTTTGGAGACCATAATGTGGATGCCTTTTTGGTTTATGAACAAACAGAATCAGACATACTATGGTTTCAAGCCCAGCGGAATAATTTTATTTCAACTACCGTTGATCAATATATAGCAGGTGGAGCAAGTGTTGCGGATCAACTTGCAAACGGCTCAGAGCAGGAGGATGCACGGCTTTCTTATGTTGGTTCGGTTAGTTATAATTACAAGCAGACCTACCTGCTGCAAACTACGTTCCGTTATGACGGATCGGTAATATTTGCACCTGAAAACCGCTGGGGCTTCTTCCCTTCTGCATCCTTTGGATGGCGTGTCTCCAATGAACCGTTTTTTAATATTGGTTTTATTGATGATTTAAAGTTTCGTGGCTCTGTGGCACTCGTGGGCAATGATGCTGTCGGTAGTTTTCAATGGTTACAGTCCTTTAGTATAGATCCGGGAGCTTCATTTAATGGCCTGACCCCCGGACTGCAACCGGGTGTTATTGCCAACCGGAACATTACCTGGGAGAAAACGCTATCCTATAATGGCGGTTTTGACAGCAGGTTCTGGAACAACAAAATGAGTTTGAACCTGGATCTGTTCTACCGCCATACCTACGATATCCTGGAAAGAAAGGTAAGGAGCACTCCGGATACATACGGAGGAAATCTCCCGGATGAAAATTATGCCATAATCAATGCCAAAGGCTTTGAAGTAGAATTGGGTTATAACAGCGCTTCCGGGAGCAGGAGTGACCAAATCAACTTCTATGTAAAGGGCAATTTCGGTTTTGCCACCAATGAGATCGTTAAGTATGATGAGGCCCAGAATATTCGTCCTTACCAGTCAAAAATAGGCCGTCCTATCGGCCTTGCTGATAATGGTAATATCGACCTTACCAGAAACGATATGCTATTTGGGTACATGGCCACTGATATTATCCGTACCCAGGAGGACCTCGAAGACCTTCCTTCCGGATATACGATAATTGGGACAGCACCGCTTTTAGGAATGTTGAACTATGTAGATAATCGCGGGACCATTGGTGTTGATACTGCAGACAACAGGATAACCAGTGACGATATGGAGTACCTTGGTAAATATAGTATTCCACCTATAAACTATGGATTATCTCTCGGCTTATCCTGGAAATCATTTACTGTCGATGCCCTTTTTCAGGGAGTGGCCGGACATTATATCATGCTCCATGCAAATGCCCGACGTGTACAGGGAAGGGCTGAAGAATCAACTTATCGTTTCTGGGCCGATCACTGGACATCCATAAATACAGATGCTGCATACCCGGCAGCCAGAAGATTTGGCTGGCCGCCTACAGATTATCCTGTTTCCGATTGGTTTATGCGAAGCGGCTCATTTGTACGGTTTAAAAGCCTGAATGTCTCTTATGAACTGCCAAAAACCATTACAGGCCGTCTGAAATCAAAAAGTATCAAGGTGTTCTATGCAGGAACAAACCTGCTCCTGTTATACGACAAATTAGGAGATTGGGGATATGACCCTGAAGTTAATAATATCAGGGCGTACCCAATGATGGCAACTCATTCTTTTGGCTTAAATATAATTCTATAACTAAAAAATCTTATTGCAATGAAAATATCAAAATTAATATTGATTGTCGCATTGGGTTGCTTCCTGGTCAGCTGTGAGGACGTTCTGAATAAAACCGATCTGACCGCCATAAGTGAAGATGCGGTTTGGGATGACCTGGAATTGGCAACTGCATATGTTTCCGAAATATATGACAATAATTTGCCCGGATGGGACCTCGGAGTTGCTGATCACTCCGACGAATCTGACGAAGGGGAAAGTTATATGTACGGGCAATTGACGGAAAATTCCGTTAATACCTGGAATTATAGCGGTATCAGGGCTATTAATATCCTGTTAACCAGTATTGATAAAGGCACTCTGAATGGGCCGGATAAGAATCGGCTGAAAGGTGAAGCATTTTTCTTCAGGGCGTGGAGCTATTTTGATATGGTCAGATTATATGGAGGTGTCCCTCTCATTCTTGAGCCCCAGAAACTAACAGATGATTTGTTCGTTAAAAGGGCTCCTACATCTGTTGTTATGAACCAGATTATTTCTGACCTGGATTCCGCAATAGCTAATTTACCGGTTATAAAGGCTACAAATAGTACCGAAAATGTCGGGCGCGTAAACAGAGGAACGGCCATGGCAATGAAAGGACGGGTATTGTTATATTATGCCAGTCCCCAGTTTGATCCCAGTCAAACTGCGAGTGGCCGTTGGCAGGCAGTTTATAATGCCAACAAAGAGGCAAAAGACTTCCTTATTGCCCAGGATTATGGTTTATATGCGAATTTTAAAAATATCTGGATCACCGAAATGAACAAGGAAGTCCTTTTTGTGAGAAGATATGAATATCCGCTGAAACCCGATCCGGTACATTGGAGCGCTGCAACGCGCCCATTGGACGTATCGCAGGGTGCAGCCGGTAGAAACCAGCCTGTGCTTGAAATGATCAATGCGTTTCCCATGAAGGACGGGCGCGCCATCGATGACCTGACCTCTTCCTACACTTATGATCCTATGTATTTCTGGAAAAACAGGGATCCCCGTTTTCAGGCCACGATTGTTTATAATGGCTGTTTATGGGAACTTAACGGTGCTAAAGGAAGAATTCAATGGACATTTATTGGCTCAGAATCGAACTCACCGACTGAAACAGGCTTTTATTGCAAAAAAGCAGTTGACGAAAACTTTGATGGGGAGAAAGCATACAATAGTGCAACGGACTATGTTGAACTCCGTTTTGCAGAGGTATTGCTGAACCTTGCCGAGGCTGCCAATGCGATTGGTAATACTTCTGAGGCTTATGATGAGTTAAAGGCTATCAGGGCCCGTGCAGGCATTGACCCGGGAACTGATAATTTATACGGGTTGAATGCAGGTATGAACAAAGCCCAAATGCAGGATGCCATCATTCTTGAAAGAAAAATTGAAATGGCATTTGAAGGCAAGCGTTACTGGGACCTGCGAAGAAACAGGATGTTTGAAGGATTATTGAACGGAACCCGCCGGCATGGTTACAACGTTGAGTTACTTATACCAAAAGATGACTTTGACGATATTGTGAGCTCAATGCCATCTGCCTTGCTTCTGGACCATCTGGCCACTAATTATACAACCTACTTTAAACATACTTTGGTGGAACGTGACATACAGTTCACCATTAACTGGAAACCGGAATATTACTTCTTTGCTATACCCACCAGCCACCTTGAATTAAACAGCAATTTAGAACAAACACTAGGCTGGTCCGGAGGGACATTTGACCCTTTGGAATAGAAAATAAAATACTGATCAGGGGTATCTTATAAGGATCTGTTTAAATATTCGGGCCTGTTCGCAGGCCCGAATGGAAAAACAACTTTTATTTTACCCCTGTTTTTTAGGTTGTTTATAAAAATGGATTTCTGTAGTATTCTCAACTTAATAACATTATAACTTTATATCCTGATATAATACTAAACTGACAATAAAAAACCAAAATGAAAAAGACAATATTTATACTGACAGTTTTATTGCTCATGAGCCCGTGTGTTTTTGCCCAGAAGCCTCTCACAAATGATGAACGCATGGATTGGTGGCGCGAAGCGCGCTTCGGAATGTTCATCCACTGGGGTGTATATTCCCTTCCGGCAGGTACATGGGATGGTCGCCAGATAGGCGGAATCGGAGAATGGATCATGAACCGTGCAAAAATCCCGGTAGCCGATTACCAGAACATGGCAAAACAATTCAACCCGGTTAAATATGATCCTGATGCATGGGTAAAAATGGCAAAAGATGCTGGTATGAAGTATATCGTTATTACCTCAAAGCATCATGATGGTTTTGCCCTCTTTGAGACAAAAGCCAGCAAATGGAATGTTGTTGATGCAACTCCTTATGGGAAAGATCTTCTGAAGCCCCTTGCTGAAGCATGTAAAAAATATGGGATTAAGCTGGGGTTTTACTATTCCCAGGCCCAGGACTGGAACAATCCCGGCGGATCAGCCTCGCGTAAAATAACAAAGGAGGGATGGGCTAATCCCGATTCTGTTATAATTGATGCTTATACAAAAGAACATAAAGGTCACTGGGATCCGGCACAGGAAAAAAGAACTTTTGATCAGTATATTGACGATGTTGCAGTTCCTCAGGTCAGAGAGTTGCTTACCAACTACGGCGATCTAGCAGTTCTCTGGTGGGATACTCCAACCAATATGACAGATGAGGCTGCAAAAAAATTACAGTCACTTCTTGCTCTGCAACCGCAGATTATCACTAACGATCGCCTGAAAAGGCCAAATTTCCCAGGTGACCACAAAACTCCGGAGCAGAGGATCCCTAACCTTGCCGATCTTGATGGTACCGACTGGGAAACATGTATGACTATGAACGGAACCTGGGGTTATAAAAGCTATGATCACAACTATAAATCGCCTCAGAAACTGATACAAAACCTCCTCGATATCGCATCAAAAGGGGGTAACTTTTTATTAAATGTCGGCCCGACTTCAGAGGGCGAATTCCCACAGGAGAGTATTGACATTCTTGCAAAAATGGGAGAATGGATGAAGATCAATGGTGAAGCAGTATATGGGTCCAAGGCAAGTCCGTGGGGATTGTTCCCGTGGGGGCGCTGTACAAAGAAAGAGACCAAAAACAGCACTACTCTTTATTTTTCAGTGTTTGAATGGCCTGCCGATGGCAAGCTGGTGATACCAGTCCTGAAGAACAGCGTTGTTTCTGCAAAGCTTTTAACTAATGGTTCAAAAGTAAAAACATCTGTTTCAAAAGACGGAGTATTAACTGTCACTCTTCCGGCTGCTGCACCAGATCCGCTTGCAACTGTAATAAGAGTTGATGTGAAAGGGAAAGTGGCTGATAAGATATCCCATTAATAAAAAAAGAAGTAAGAACTAAGAACATTCGAATTAAGAATGATGAATGGATTGATTAGTCTGGTTACAAAAAATAACTTCTTAATTCTTAATTCGTTTGTTTAAATGTTCTTACTTCAAAAAGCACTTCTGCATTCTTCCTTCGTTTGTTCAAATGTTCTTACTTCGCAGGATAATAATAATTCATTAAATATTGATAGCTAAAACCCTATGAAATGAAAAAACCCCAGATCTTTCTTTTTACAGTATTTTGTTCGGGTCTGTTTTCTGTTTTTACCCCGGCAATCTCAGCTCCGCAATATCTCGACATTATAAGCCCAGACGAAAATCTTCATCTCATCCTGTTAACTGAGAAAGATCAGCTTTTCCTCTCTGTAACCATGAACGGGATCTTTGTTATTGAGAATTCTCCCCTCCTTATGTCGGTAGATGGAGTAAGCATCACAAATGGTATCAAAACAGGAAAGGTCAGAAGATTCACTGCAAATGAGACATTTCCCCTGGCAGGTCTTCATTCAGCAGCCAAAAACAGCTTTAACGGAGCATCTGTTTCTATAAAGCATATTAAATCCGGAATGAAGTACACTGTTGAGGCAAAGGTTTTTGATGATGCTGTTGCATTCCGGTTCATAGTTCCGGGTGATGAAAACGTTTCCAGGGCGCCTGATGAATCGACTGTTTTCAGCCTTCCTTCTAAAAGTACAGTCTGGTTTCATGATCTTTACATGCATTACGAAGGTGTTCATACAAAAAAACTTATTGATACGGTTCCTTCAGGGCAGTGGGCAGCCCCGCCTCTGACAGTAAAGCTCCCCGGAGGCACCGGTTATGTTTCGATAACTGAGGCAAATCTTGTAAACTATCCCGGGACAGCCTTGCAGTCAGACGGAAAGAACGGATTCATTGTCCGCCTGGGTCACAGTCACCCTGCTTCATATCCGTATGTCCTTCGTTACAGCAAAGAGGATGTGGAGCGGTTATCCCATATTGCTGAAGTAAAGGGCACAATCACAACTCCATGGCGGGTGATAATTGCCGGCAGAGATTTGAACACGATCGTAAACAGCGATGCAGTATACGCTCTTTGTCCTCCTCCCGACAAAACACTTTTTCCGGAAGGAGCTGCTGCAGAATGGATTAAGCCCGGACGTGCCGTCTGGAGGTATCTCGATGGAGGCGGAGATCAGACACTTAAGAACATGAAAGAGTTCTCAAGACAAGCCTCAGAGCTGGGATTTGAATATAATATCCTTGAGGGATTCTGGAGCAAATGGCCTGATGATTCTTTGAAAGCACTTGTCGGCTATTCAAAAAAACTCGGCGTTGGTATAATTGTCTGGAAGCACTCAAATACACTTCATGATCAGAAAGCACGACAGGAACTTTTTCAACGCTGCCACGACCTGGGTATAGCCGGTTTAAAAATTGACTTCTTCGACCATGAGGCAAAAGAGGTCGTCGGCCTGTATGAAACAATACTCAATGAGACTGCCGCACTTAAGCTGGTGTGCATTTTTCATGGCGCCAATAAACCGACAGGATTATGGCGCACATGGCCTAATGCTGTAATTTATGAAGGGATTAAAGGCATGGAAGCCAGTAAATTACTGGATAGGGCGACTCATGAGACAACGATACCTTTTACGAGGATGATTGCAGGTCCTGCGGATTATTCAGTTTGCCATTTCGGCGCCCGCCGTCAGAATACAACATGGGTGCACCAAGCAGCAACAGCCGCAATATATTCAGCGCCGGTGATAACCTATGCGGCAACTCCCGCACATATCCTCGAAAATCCCTGCGTGGAAATGATTAAAAGCATTCCCTCTGTGTGGGACGAAACAATTGTATTGCCGCCATCCGAGATCGGTGAGCTGGCAATATACGCACAGCGAAAAGGAACAACATGGTTTCTGTCGGCAATTAACGGATTAAATCCGAAAATCGTTAAGATACCATTGTCATTTCTTGGTAATGGAAGTTATAATACATTGATTTTGAATGATAATCCGGAGAATCCTGCAGATGCTGTGGTAAAGAACGGAACGGCAAATAAAAATGATGTTATTGAAATAAGCCTGGGTGCCGGTGGCGGGTATATGTCCAGATACACATCACAGCAATAATATGAAAAAAAACATTCTTACCTCGGTTTTGACGGCATTCTTACCTGTAACCATCATTTATTCTCAAACCCCCATAAACATACCGGAGCTGATTTCCGGAGCCGATCTGTACTATGACAAACCTGTCTCGCGCAGTGAAGAAGGCATGCCTGTCGGCAACGGCAGGATGGGTTCCCTTGTATGGACAACTCCCTCGTCGCTGAAATTCCAGATTAACCGTGTCGATATTTTTGGCAACAATGCGGCCTCCAACAGCTTCTTCGAACGAAATACCGATTATTGCAGCGGTGCAGGATTTGTGGATATCGATTTTGTAACCTGGGGTGAGGAAGTTTTTTCCCAACCCGGATTCATACAACATCTTTCATGTTTCGACGGAGTAGTCACAACCAATGGCAATAAGATCAGTACCAAAACGATTGTCTGGAATGAACAGGATGTTATGGCTGTTAAAATTGAGGACCTGAGAGATGTCCCCCAGGCAATCATAATAAACCTGAGAATGCTCCGCGATACTGTGGTTAAAAGGGGCAGCCATACAGCAACTTCACGACTTAAAATAATTGATAAACAGATTGTTCTTACGCAAAGATTTGAGGAAGAAGATTACTATTGCGGATCAGCGGTTTTGATTGGTGTATCAGGAAGGGAAAGCCGTACAAGATTCGCAGGTAACACTGAATTACAGCTTATTGTAAAACCCGGTAACGAACCCTTTACTGTTTACATTTCCAGCGCTGCAACATTCGATAAAAAGAAAGATCTGATCTCTGTCTCAACAGAACAACTGAATGCGGCCATTCCGGATGGTTTTGAAAATATACTCAGTTCAAACAGGAAATGGTGGAGCAGCTTCTGGGGAAAATCCTATATCAGGCTGCACAGCGATGATGGTGAAGCTGATTTCGTCGAAAATAATTACAACTATTTCATGTATGTCATGGCATCAAGTTCCCTGGGCGCCTTCCCACCCAAGTTCAACGGAATGATCTGGACCACAGGCGGCGATACCCGAAAATGGGGCAACAACTACTGGGGTGCCAACCAGAGCTGCATGTACAACGGATTATTTCCTGCCAACCGCATCGAGCTGATGGAACCAATGTTCAGGATGTACACCGCTATGAGCGCTTCACTTGAAACAGCAGCACGACAGCAATGGGGATCAAAAGGGATCTATATACCCGAGACTGTGGCATTTGATGGTCTGCCCGAACTTCCCGAAAACATTGCTGATGAAATGCAGGATCTTTATCTTGTCAAAAAACCATGGAGCGAAAAGTCAATGGCATTTGATGAATATGCATCAACAAAATCGCCTTTCCAGAGCCGCTGGAACTGGAAGCAAGATAAGGGATGGAAAGATGGTAAATGGACCTTTACCGATAAAGGTGCTCAGACATTTGGTCACGTTTCTCATATTTTTTCAAGAGGTGCAAAGATCGCTTATCAGTACTGGCAGAGATACGAGTTCACAAGAGATATTGAATGGCTCAGATCAACCGGTTACCCGATTTTAAAAGGAGTTGCAGAATTTTACAGGAATTTCCCGAATGTAAGGAAAGAACCCGACGGTAAATACCATATATATAATGTAAATGATAATGAGTCGGTACGCGGAGGACATAATACTGTAGAAGAAATCTCATCAATGATGGGAATATTCCCGGCTGCTGTACATGCTTCTGAAGTTTTGAATGTTGATTCAGAATTGAGACTTAAGTGGAAGGAGTTTGTTCAGAATCTTTCTCCCCTGCCCTTAAATACGGACTATCCCGAAACCTACAAACAGGGGACCCCTGTAACATTTGTAAGGTCCCTTCCTCCTGTCGTTCAGGGTCCGGCTTCCGGCAGACCTGACGGAAATACAATGCCGGTCTGGTTCTTCGATCTTTGCAATCCCGTTGCCGGGAATACAGAAATGGTGAAGATCGCCAATGCAACATTTGACAGTTATTTCCCTGGCGGGATCAATAAAAATACTCCGGTATATGTTCTTTCAAAACTTGCTGTGACCGGAACAATGATGGAAAGGAAAGATGCAACCAGATACCTTATTCCCAATCAGATACGAACTGCTGAAATCGAGACTATGCCCAACAGGATGACTCTGAGAGAAGGCTACCAGACAACAGGGGTCCAGAACCTGGGAAGGATGTCCGATGCTCTTCATTATGCATTAATAAACAGCTCACCTCCTGGTCCGGGTAAAGATCCCGTTGTTTCTCTCTTTCCTGCCTGGCCTGAGGAATGGGATGCCGATTTTAAACTGTTGTGTAGAGGGAATTTTCTTGTTGAGTCTTCATTCAGAGATGGAAAAATAGTCTTTCTTGAACTGTTATCACAGAGCGGATCTGCCTGCAGAATAATAAATCCGTGGACTAATTCTAAAGTTCTATTGTACCGCAATGGGAAAAAATCGGAGAGACTCTCAGGCAATCTTCTGAAATTTGATACCAGATCCGGCGAAAGGATAAAAATTATTCCTGGGTGATCTTACGCTTTCACCTTTTCAGACCCTCTTGAATGCTGGGTCATACTTAACTGAAATTAATGAATTTATAAAAAAAAGTGATTTTTATTTGAAATATTAAAAATATTAGTAGTTTTGTCCTTCAATTTAACAAGAAAACGTTGAGAAATTCTTTAATACATATTATTGCCCTCATACTTATCATTGTGCCCAGCACATGATCCGGGAATAATATGTATTACCATAACTATACAAGAGCTTTCCGGAAAACCGGGAAGCTTTTTTTTAACAAGGGGGCAAGGATATGAAAAATCAGCTCAGAAGCTTAAAAACCATTGCGGGCAGGAACATGGCAGGAGCCAGGAGCCTCTGGCGTGCCAATGGCATGAAGGAGGAGCAGTTCGGCAAACCGGTCATTGCAGTGGTCAACTCTTTTTCCCAGTTCGTCCCGGGACATGTCCATCTTCATGAAATAGGTCAGGTCGTTAAGAATGAAATTGAGAATCTGGGATGTTTTGCAGCTGAATTCAACACCATAGCAATTGATGACGGTATTGCAATGGGTCATCAGGGAATGCTCTATTCCCTGCCATCACGGGAACTTATTGCCGACAGTGTTGAATATGTCTGCAATGCTCATTGTGCTGACGCCATGATATGTATCAGCAACTGCGATAAGATCACCCCGGGAATGCTGATGGCAGCGATGAGGCTTAATATACCTGCCGTTTTTGTATCAGGAGGCCCTATGGAAGCAGGTCTTCACGACGGCCAGTATCTCGACCTTGTGGATGTCATGGTAGGTGGAGCAGATAACGATATAAGTGATAATGAATTAGATGCAATTGAGAGATCAGCCTGTCCTACCTGCGGCTCATGCTCGGGTATGTTCACTGCAAACTCAATGAACTGCCTGAATGAAGCGCTGGGCCTTGCACTACCGGGAAACGGAACACTTATTGCGACTCATGTCAACAGGATCAGCATGTTTAAAAAAGCTGCCGGGATTATAGTCGATCTGGCTAATAAGTATTATTATGAAGGTGACAACAGTGTTTTGCCACGGTCGATAGCAACAAGAAAAGCTTTCCTGAACTCAATGTCGCTCGACATTGCAATGGGAGGTTCCTCAAATACTGTATTACATCTTCTTGCCATTGCCCATGAAGCAAAGGTTAACTTTACATTGAAGGATGTCGATGCTCTTTCGCGCCAGATCCCTACTGTATGTAAAGTAGCGCCCAGTTCACATTACCACATGCAGGATGTCAACCGTGCCGGAGGGATAATGGCAATACTGGGTGAACTCAAACGCAGAAACATGATAGATACCTCAGTTAAAAGGATTGATTATCCTTCACTTCATGAAGCAATAGCTGACTGGGATATCACGGGAGGGAAAGCTGTTCCTGAAGCTTACTCTCTTTTCAAAAGCGCTCCTTCAATGAAGAAAAGCCTTGAAATGGGCTTTAATGATACAATGTATGACGACCTTGATACGGACAGGGAAAAAGGATGCATAAGGGATATAGAGCATTCCTACAGCATGGATGGCGGGCTGGCAGTTCTCTATGGTAATATTGCACCTGATGGAAGTATTGTAAAAACCGCGGGAGTTGATCCCGGGCTTCTCCGATTTTCAGGTACTGCAGTAGTGTTTGATTCCCAGGAAGATACAGCGGAAGGGATCCTTAATGGCAGGATCAGGGAAGGCAACATAGTTGTAATAAGATACGAAGGACCAAAGGGAGGACCAGGCATGCAGGAGATGCTCTACCCTACCTCCTACCTCAAATCAAAAGGACTTAATAAAAAATGCGCTCTTATCACCGACGGCAGGTTCTCAGGAGGAACATCAGGACTATCAGTAGGACATATCTCCCCTGAAGCGGCTGCAGGAGGTACACTGGCTCTTGTCAGAACGGGTGATATAATTGAGATTGATATCCCGGAGAGAAAAATAAATGTTAAACTATCTGATAATGAACTAAATAACAGACGGGCAAAGGAAGAGGCAAAAGGAGAATCGGCATTCAGGCCATTAAGCCGGAAACGGGAAATTCCCCCTTCGCTGCGGGCATATGCTTCATTTGTTAGCTCTGCAGACAAGGGAGCAATTAGAAAGGTTTAAGGTTCAAGGTTTTAAGGTTAATGATTTAAAAGACTGCAGGACCGCAAGACTGCAAGACAGAATAAATAAGATATGAAGAAAGAGAAAATTGCAGAATCAGACAGGACCCAGTTAAACGGCCAGGAAATTACGGGCGCGGAAGCTTTATTGAGATGCCTTATTGAAGAAGGAGTTGATACGATCTTCGGTTATCCCGGGGGTGCAATTATGCCAGTCTATGACAAGCTTCTTGACTACGAGGATAAGCTGCGGCATATTCTGACCCGTCATGAACAGGGAGCCGCTCATGCGGCACAGGCATTTGCAATGGTAACAGGAAAGCCCGGAGTCTGCTTTGCAACATCAGGTCCGGGAGCAACTAACCTTATCACAGGTATTGCCAATGCTTATCTTGACTCGGTCCCTGTAGTATTTATTACTGCCCAGGTTGTATCAGCTCTCATAGGAACGGATGCTTTTCAGGAAACTGATATTCTCGGGGTTTCAATGCCTGTAACTAAATGGAACTGCCAGATCAAGAAAGCCGAAGATATACCTGCAATGGTGGCTAAGGCTTTTTACCTGGCTACAACAGGCAGACCAGGCCCCGTACTTATCGATATAACAAAGGATGCACAACAGGAAAAATTCCCTTTCAAATATAAAAAGTGCAACTACCTCAGAAGTTATAATCCGCATATTCCCCTGCATACCAGGGCAATTGAATCGGCCGCGATTATGATAAACCATGCAGAAAAGCCTCTTATACTTGCCGGACACGGAGTTCTGCTTTCAGGAGCAGTCAATGAACTAAGAGAGTTTGCGGAAAAAGCTGGAATACCGGTAGCTGTTACTCTCCTGGGACTATCATCGTTCCCGTCAGGACACAGATTATATACCGGCTTCCTGGGAATGCACGGCAACTATGGCCCGAACCTTCTTACAAATGAAGCAGACCTCATAATCGCGATAGGAATGCGGTTTGATGATCGCGTAACAGGCAATCTTAAAAAATATGCAAAGAATGCCAGGATTATACATATTGAGATAGACGAAGCCGAGATCAACAAGAATGTAATGGTCGACCTTGAGATTCACAATGATGCTAAAGAGGTGCTTCAGGCATTGATCCCGCTTGTTAAACAAAAATCCTATGAGTCGTGGATAAGGGAATTCAGGATCTGCGATAAAACAGAATATGAAAAGGTTATAAAATCAGAAACCAAACCCGAAGAGGGAAATATAAGGATGGGTGAAGTTGTAAGGATGGTTTCTGAACTTACGAACGGCGATGCCATCGTTGTTACCGATGTGGGACAAAACCAGATGACGGCTGCCCGATATTATAAATTCACTGAACCCGGCTCTCTGGTTACATCCGGAGGTATGGGAACAATGGGTTTCGGACTTCCTGCTTCAATAGGAGCAAAAATCGGGAAACCCGGGAAACAGGTAATTGCATTTATAGGTGACGGAGGATTCCAGATGACAATCCAGGAACTCGGGACAATCCTTCATTACAAAATCCCGGTTAAAATAATAGTACTGAATAACGGATTCCTGGGAATGGTAAGGCAATGGCAGGATATGTTCTTCAAAAAGAGATACGCATCAACAGAGCTTGTTAATCCCGATTTCATTAAGGTGGCAGAAGGATTCAAAATACCAGGAAAGAAAGTATTGGATAGAGAAACCCTGAAAAGCGCCCTTGAGGAAATGCTTGCGGCAAAAGGACCTTATATCCTGGATATCGAAGTAGAAAAGGAAGGCAACGTCCTTCCGATGATAGAACCGGGAGCATCAGTATCAGAAGTGACACTTAATTATAAATGAACCCCCAAGCCCCCCTGAAG
>CAYWEQ010000025.1:0-24361 GCA_964457185.1 uncultured Rikenellaceae bacterium | reverse complement strand
ACAAGAGATGAATTTCCGCTTTCAAGAGCTCGTGAAGTACTTAAAAACGAGATAGTTGCAGTTATAGGGTATGGCGTTCAGGGTCCGGCCCAGGCAATGAACATGAGAGATAACGGCATTAATGTCATTGTTGGCCAGGCTCCTGAATTCAAGGCCGACTGGGATAAGGCTCTCAAAGACGGATTTGTCGCCGGCAAGACGCTCTTTCCTGTTAAGGAAGCAGCAACAAGGGGAACAATTATACAGTACCTCGTATCCGATGCGGCGCAGCGTATTTTATGGCCTGAAATAAAACCATGCCTCACCAAAGGAAAGGCGCTCTATTTTTCACACGGCTTTTCAATTACATACAAAGAGCATACAGGAGTCATTCCTCCTGCTGATATTGATGTGATCCTTTGTGCTCCAAAAGGATCGGGTACCAGTGTGCGGCGTAACTTTCTTGCCGGTGCAGGCATAAACTCAAGCTACTCGGTATTCCAGGATTTTACGGGACATGCGGAAGAACGCACTGTAGCGCTTGGAATTGCCATCGGTTCAGGGTACCTTTTCCCAACGACCTTTGAAAAAGAGGTCTACAGCGATCTTACCGGCGAACGCGGTGTGCTGATGGGCGCACTTGCCGGAATAATGGATGCCCAGTACCAGGTTCTGCGTGAAAACGGGCACACACCATCCGAAGCATTCAATGAAACAGTTGAAGAGCTTACACAGAGCCTCATCCGTCTGGTCGACGAAAAAGGAATGGACTGGATGTACGCTAACTGCAGTGCAACGGCCCAGAGAGGAGCTCTTGACTGGAGACCGAAATTCAGGGATGCCACACTTCCTGTATTCACAGAACTTTATAAGAGAGTGAAATCAGGCGAAGAGTGCGTTAGAGTCCTCACATCAACGGGAGCTCCAAACTACAAGGAAATGCTGGATGCTGAACTCAGGGAGCTTGGCAGCTCGGAAATGTGGAAGGCAGGAGCAGCTGTCAGAAATCTCAGACCAATAAAATAATTTAATTCAATATAATGGACGACATGGACGAGAAAATAATAATTTTCGATACAACCCTCAGGGATGGTGAGCAGGTACCCGGATGCCAGCTTAATACAATTGAAAAAATACAGGTGGCACAGGCCCTCGAAGCCCTTGGAGTTGATGTAATAGAAGCTGGCTTCCCGGTTTCAAGTCCTGGTGATTTTAATTCTGTGGTTGAAATTTCTAAGGCTGTTACAAATCCTGTGATCTGCGCACTGACCAGGGCAGTAAAAAAGGATATAGAGGTAGCTGCCGAAGCACTTCAATATGCAAAGAGAGGGAGAATACACACAGGAATTGGCACCTCTCCTTTTCACATTCAATACAAGATAAGAACAACTCCCGAGGAGATACTGAAAAGGGCGGTTGACGCAGTAAAGTATGCAAAGAAATTTGTTGAAGATGTTGAGTTTTATGCGGAAGATGCAGGCCGGAGTGATAACAGTTATCTTGCCAGAGTCATTGAAGCCGTCATAAAAGCCGGAGCAACAGTGGTCAACATACCCGATACCACAGGTTACTGTATGCCGGAGGAATACGGAGCCAAGATCAGGTACCTGAAGGAAAACGTCCCGAATATTGATAAAGCCGTCATTTCAACTCACTGCCATAATGACCTTGGAATGGCAACAGCCAATACCATGATGGGGATCGTCAATGGTGCAAGGCAGGCCGAAGTGACCATTAACGGCATTGGAGAAAGGGCAGGCAACACTTCCCTCGAAGAGGTGGCCATGATAATAAAAAGCCATCATGACCTTAACTTTAAAACAGACATTAATTCCAAGCTCATATTCAGCACAAGCCGCCTTGTCTCCACTCTCATGAGCATGCCGGTACAGGCAAATAAGGCTATTGTCGGACGAAATGCCTTTGCTCATTCATCCGGTATTCACCAGGATGGCGTCCTGAAACACAGGGAAAACTATGAGATAATCGACCCGGTTGAAGTAGGTATCCGTGAATCTTCAATTATACTTACAGCACGCAGCGGAAGGGCAGCTCTGAACCACCGCCTTGAGCTGCTGGGCTTTAAATTCGGCAAGGATGAGCTTGATGAGATATACCACCGCTTCCTTGTGCTGGCAGATAAGAAAAAGGAAATAAATGACGAAGATATAAGGATACTTACAGGCGAGGTTTTCCAGGGAGAAAAGGCTCTTAAGCTTGAGCTTTTACAGGTAACCTGCGGTAAATCGGCAATACCTGTTGCAACCGTGGGACTCAAGATCAATGGAGAAGTGCACACATCAACTGCATCAGGCAACGGCCCTATTGATGCAGCTTTCACCGCGGTTAAACACCTGATAAGCAAAACTATACATCTTGAGGAGTTCCTGATACAGGCTATCACCAAAGGCAGCGATGACCTGGGGAAAGTGCATGTTCAGGTTGAACACCAGGAAAAGATCTACTACGGATTCGGCACCAGTACAGATATAATAACCGCTTCAGTGGAAGCCTTTATTGATGCAATTTCAAAGATAAAATGACACCAAAAACACTGTTTGAAAAGATCTGGGACAATCACGTGGTCCGCTCCATTGCCGGAGGACCTGATGTTCTCTATATCGACCAGCACTATATTCACGAAGTGACAAGCCCTCAGGCTTTTGAAGGTTTGAGACAGAGAGGTATATCTGTTTTCCGGCCCTGTAAGACACTGGCCACAGCCGACCATAACATCCCGACAAAGGACCAGCATCTGCCGATAACGGACGAACACTCCCGCATCCAGGTTGAAACGCTAAAAGAGAACTGCAGGGAATTCAGCATTGAATATTTCGGCGTTAACGACCCGAAAAACGGTATTGTCCATGTGACCGGACCCGAGCTTGGCTACACCCTGCCCGGAATGATTATAGTATGCGGCGACAGCCATACCTCAACACATGGTGCTTTTGGAACAATTGCCTTCGGTATAGGTACAAGCGAGGTTGAAATGGTGCTGGCCTCCCAGTGTATTTTGCAGACCAGACCAAAAAAGATGAGGATCAATGTTAACGGGATGCTTCAGCCCGGAGTCACCTCCAAGGATATGATACTTTACATTATCTCACAGCTCAGCTCAGGAGGAGGTACCGGTTATTTCGTTGAGTATGCCGGGTCTGCCATTGAGTCGCTTACAATGGAAGGCAGAATGACAGTCTGCAACATGAGTATCGAGATGGGTGCCCGCGGAGGACTGATAGCACCGGATATGACCACCTATCAATATCTTAACCAGATACCTCCGGTGTCCACCCGTAATGACTTCAAATCGCTGTTGCTGAAATGGAGATCCCTGAAAAGTGACGAGGGAGCGCTCTTTGACCGTGAACTGATTTTTGATGCTGCAATAATAAAACCCATGATAACATACGGTACAAATCCGGGCATGGGCATGGCGATTGATGAAACAATCCCGGCTGCCGGCAATGATAAGGATGGAACCGCTTCATTTATGAAATCGCTTGATTATATGGGATTTACGCCTGGCTCAGGAATCCTTGGACATCCGGTTGATTATGTCTTCCTGGGCAGCTGTACAAATGGAAGAATCGAGGATATCAGGACATTTGCCCGCATGGTTGAAGGGAGAAAAAAAGCACCAGGTATTACAGCACTTATTGTGCCGGGATCAAAAAGAGTTGAACAGCAGGTCAGAGATGAAGGGCTTGACAAGATACTCGAAGATTCCGGTTTTGAATTGAGACAGCCGGGATGCTCTTCATGTCTTGCCATGAATGAAGACAAAATACCGGCCGGTAAATATGTTGTCTCTACTTCAAACAGGAATTTTGAAGGGCGCCAGGGACCAGGCGCAAGAACGCTTCTCGCAAGTCCTCTGACGGCAGCAGCTGCAGCTATAACGGGGAGAATCACTGATCCCAGGGAACTGTTAAATAAATAACAATACAATAAAGTCTTATATGCAAAAAGTGAAATTTGATGTGCTGGAATCAACATGCGTGCCGCTTCCTTTCGAAAATGTGGATACGGACCAGATAATACCTGCAAGGTTTCTGAGTGCAACATCACGCGAAGGGTTTGGTGAAAATCTTTTCCGGGATTGGCGGTATGATAAATCGGGAAACAAAAAAGAAGATTTTGTGATGAATAATTCACAATACCAGGGCAGTGTACTTGTTGCCGGCAGAAATTTCGGTTGCGGATCAAGCCGGGAGCATGCTGTATGGGCCGTCACCGGTTACGGATTCAGGGCAGTCGTGTCAAGTTTCTTTGCTGATATTTTCAGTAACAACTCGCTCAATAACGGACTCCTGCCTGTTGTAGTACCTGAGAAATACCTGGATGACCTGCTTAAAACCGTTGCAGATGATCCCGGTACAATGGTCAGAATTGATCTTGGGAAACAGCAATTTACAATTCTTCCCGGCGGCGATCCGGTGACCTTTGAAATAAATCCTTATAAGAAGGAGTGCCTTATGAAAGGTCTTGATGATATTGATTACCTGCTGAGTATCAGGGATATAATAAAAGCTTTTGAATTCAGAAATACATTAAAATATGAGAATAGAAATAATGGATACGACCCTGAGGGACGGTGAGCAGACGCAGGGTGTCTCCTATACTCCTCTCGAAAAGCTTCACATAGCCAGGCTGCTGCTTAAAGACCTGAACGTTGATCGCATAGAAGTTGCTTCAGCAAGGGTTTCAACAGGCGAATTTGAGGCTATCAGGAGGATAACAGACTGGGCCCGTCACAACAATATCCTGGAAAAGGTTGAAGTGCTTGGATTTGTTGATGGTGAAGTTTCCATGGAATGGATAAGAAAAGCCGGCGGAAAGGTTATAAACCTGTTATGCAAAGGTTCGCTGAGGCATCTCGAAAAGCAGCTGAGAAAAACACCTGAAAAACATGTCAGTGATATCAAAGAGATCATAAGGAAAGCTGAATCATTTGATATGCAGGTAAATATATATCTCGAAGACTGGTCAAACGGTATGATAAGCTCCGAAGATTATGTCCTGTACATGATCGATTCCCTCAGGGATGAAAACGTGAGAAGATTCATGCTCCCTGATACCCTCGGGATCCTTAATCCTGAACAGACCTTTAATTTCTGCAAAAAGATAGTCGACAGGTATCCTTCGCTTCATTTTGATTTTCATGCTCACAATGATTATGATCTCGCTGTTGCCAACGTCTTTTCAGCAGTAAAGGCAGGGATAAAAGGGATTCATACTACAGTAAACGGGCTTGGTGAACGTGCCGGCAACGCTCCGCTTTCAAGCGTAATAGGCGTGTTGCGCGACCAGCTTGATGCCGAAACGGGTATTAATGAATTTGAAATCACCAAGGCGAGCAGGATCGTCGAAACATTCAGCGGGATAAGAATCCCCGTGAACAAGCCTGTCATCGGGGAGAATGTGTTTACGCAAACCTCGGGGGTGCATGCTGACGGCGATTGTAAAGACAATCTTTATTATAACAACCTCCTCCCGGAAAGATTCGGCAGAAAAAGAAAATATGCCCTCGGAAAACAGTCAGGAAAAGCAACGATAAGGAAGAACCTTGAAGAATTTGGCTTATCACTCAGTCCTGATTCCATTGAGAAGATCACTCAGCGGGTGATAGAGCTTGGCGACAAAAAGGAAAATGTCACCAGTGCCGACCTGCCATTTATAATAGCAGATGTGCTTGGATCGGATACTTCCGATTATAAGATCTTTATCAAAAATTATTCTCTTTCACTCTCATACGGTTTAAAGCCTTTTGCCAGTGTACAGATAGAAATTGACGGTAAGCTTTACCAGGAAACATCGTCAGGCGACGGTCAGTACGATGCTTTTATGAAAGCCCTGAGAATTATCTACGACAGGCTGGGGAAAACCCTTCCCCTTCTTACTGATTACCAGGTATCGATTCCTCCCGGCGGGAAAACGGACGCTCTTGTCGAAACTATCATTACATGGAATCTTAATGACCGGGAGTTCAAAACCAGAGGACTTGATGCCGATCAGACAGAATCTGCAATAAAAGCAACTGAAAAAATGCTGAATATAGTTGAAAACAACGATCTTAAGATGACTGAAAAAATGTTAATCAATGCCTCCGGCGAATAATAAATGTAGAATTTACACTTATGAGCAGATCATACAATATTGCAGTAATCCCTGGTGACGGCACCGGTCCCGAAGTTGTAAGGGAAGGCAGGAAAGTTCTTGATGCCGCAGCTTCAAAATTCGGCTTTAAATTTAACTACGAAGAGTTCGATTTCGGCGGTGACCGCTACCTGAGAACTGGTGAAATACTTCCTGATTCTTCCATTGAACAGATGAAGAAATTTGATTCAATACTTCTTGGTGCAATAGGACACCCGGATGTAAAACCCGGGATCCTGGAAAAGGGAATTTTACTGAGACTTCGTTTTGAACTTGATCAGTATATTAACCTGCGGCCGGTCAGACTATACCCGGGAGTGGCTACTCCCCTCAAAGATAAAGGTCCTGAACATATTGATTATGTGGTCGTAAGAGAAAACTCAGGCGATGTTTATACAGGCATAGGCGGTGTTACACAGAAAGGTACTCCTCATGAAGTTGCAGTTCAGAGTATGGTTTATACCAGGATGCAGGTGGAACGCTGCCTGAGATATGCATTTGAATACACCAGAAAAAGAAAAAAGAAAAATACTCTCGCCCTTTGCGGAAAGACAAATGTTCTGACTTATGTCTATGATCTCTGGGAAAGAGCATTTCATGAAATAGGAAAAGCAGATTTTCCTGATATTTCACGTGAATACTATCATGTGGATGCGACCGTTATGTGGATGGTCAAGAATCCTGAATGGTTTGATGTGATTGTCACCGGGAATATGTTCGGCGATATTATTACCGACCTTGGAGCAATAACTCAGGGTGGAATGGGTATTGCTGCAGGCGGGAATATTAATCCTGAAGGCGTTTCCATGTTTGAACCTATAGGCGGCTCAGCACCGAAATATACCGGCAGGAATGTAATTAATCCGCTTGCAGCTATTTCATCCGGCGCCATGATGCTTGAACATCTGGGCGAAGAGAAAGCTGCAAAGGCAGTTGAAAATGCGATCATGGATGTTACTGCAAATAAGATTAAAGACCTTGGCGCAGGACGAATGGGGTATTCCACTTCCGAAGTCGGTGACCTAGTGGCGGAAAGAGTGTAGTCAGACCCCCGTCCCGCCAAGGCGGGACTGCCCCCTGAAGGGGGCTCAAAACCCAAATTACCTGAATATTAAGACATTACAGGGTTTATAGCCCCCTTTAGGGAGTTGGGGGGTTGGGGGATTGGGATTGGGGGATTGATTAGTTGTAAGGTTATAAAAGGTGGATATCTATTTTTTTCCTGTTTATTCTTTCATTTATTAATTATTTATTATCTTTGCCTTCACATTTTCAGAAAATGAACTACATAATGTTACATCATCATCACTTCCATGCTTGCTCTCAGGCGAGGAAATAGTGATATGTGCCATTATTGAAAATATCGTTAAACCCGTCTGAGCATTCCGGACGGGTTTTTAATTAATGTCAGGTTTGCTCAGATAAAATAAAGACAGAATGAGCAAACTTAAAATTGCGATTCAAAAAAGCGGACGTCTCAGCGAAAACTCCTGTAAACTGCTTGAAGAGTGCGGAATAAAGTTCTCTAACGGAACAGGTGTCCTCAAGACTTCCGCAATGAATTTCCCTGTTGAGATCCTCTTCCTGAGAGATGACGACATTCCGCAATATGTTGAACAGCAGGTCGCCGATATCGGTATCCTGGGTAAAAACATGGTGCTTGAAAAGAACAAGGACGTGGTAATCCTTGAACAGCTCGGTTTTGCCCGGTGCCGTTTGTGCCTTGCCATCCCGAGGGAGGATAATTACACAGGTCCATCGTACTTCAATAACAAGAAAGTGGCAACCAGCTACCCGAGGCTTCTGAGAGAATACTTCACAAAGAACAATATTTCAGCCGAGATCGAGGAGATAAGCGGAAGCGTGGAAATAGCTCCGGGGATTGGTCTGGCTGATGCTGTCTGTGATATTGCAAGTTCTGGCAGTACGCTGTTAACCAATGGATTACGGGAAGTGACAACAATCCTTAAAAGCCAGGCTGTGATAATCGGAAATAAAAATCTCAGTGGCGCAAAAAAGGAAATCCTGAACAAGCTTCTTTTCAGGATACGGGCAGTCAGAAATTCCAGGGAAAACAAATATATCCTCCTTAATGCGCCTGAATCAGCCGTCCCGGAAATCTGTAAGATCCTCCCCGGAATAAAAAGTCCTACCATCCTTCCCCTCGCTGAAAAAGGGTGGTGCAGCCTCCATTCAGTGGTCAGGGAGGATGAGTTCTGGGAAAGGATCGATCAGCTGAAGACTGCCGGTGCTGAAGGGATCCTTGTCATACCAATTGAAAAAATGATACTGTGATGAAAACGATCTCATACCCGGTAAGAGAGACCTGGGACAAGCTCTGCATCCGCCCTGTGATTGACAAAACAGGTCTTGACGAAACCGTAAAAAGCATTCTGAATAATGTCAGAAAACTCGGCGATAAAGCCCTGAATGACTATTCCCTGAAATATGACAATGTTAAGCTGGATGAAATAGAAGTCCCGGAGAAGGAGATAAAAGAATCAGAGAATCAAATTGATGATGATGTAAAAGAAGCTATAGACATTGCCATAAAAAATATTGAAAAATTCCACAGGGCCCAGCTATACGGGGAAGAAGTTGTTGAGACCATGCCCGGAATAAAATGCCGGAGAAAGAATGTTGCTGTTGAAAAGGTCGGACTGTATATTCCGGGAGGCACAGCTCCGTTGTTCTCCTCAGTTCTTATGCTCGCGATCCCGGCAAAAATTGCTGGCTGTAAACAGGTGGTGATGTGCACTCCTCCTGACAGGGAAGGAAAGATCAATCCGTTAATCTTATATACCGCTTCTCTTTCAGGCGTTACCGGAATCTACAGGGTTGGCGGCGCTCAGGCCGTCGCAGCAATGGCTTACGGAACTGAAACGGTGCCGCAGGTTTATAAGATCTTTGGCCCCGGAAATCAGTATGTTACAAGGGCAAAGGAGCTGGTCCAGTGTGACGGTGCCGCGATTGATATGCCGGCCGGTCCCAGTGAAGTACTGGTCATTGCCGATGATGCTGCAGATCCGGAGTTTGTTGCAGCCGACCTGCTTTCACAGGCCGAGCACGGAACCGACAGCCAGGTGGTATTGCTTACCGACAGCAAAAATTTAATGGACAGGGTAATGTCAGAGATCGAAAAACAACTTGCATGCCTGCCAAGGAAAGAAATTGCCGGGCAGGCACTGGAGAAGAGCAGCCTCATCTTACTACATGATCCCGGGGAATGCATTGAATTCAGCAATATGTACGCACCCGAACACCTTATATTAAATACTGCAAATGCTTCTGAACTGGCTGATAAGGTCATAAATGCCGGGTCGGTGTTCATCGGAAAGTTCTCCTGTGAAAGTGCCGGGGATTACGCATCCGGGACAAATCACACATTGCCGACAAACGGGTTTGCAAAAAGCTTCAGCGGTGTTTCAATCGATAGCTTTGTCAAAAAGATCACCTTCCAGGAGATTTCCTGGGAAGGATTGAAAAGAATAGGCCCTGCAATTGAAATAATGGCCGATGCTGAGTCGCTGAGCGGTCACAGCAACTCTGTAAAAATAAGATTAGAAAAAAACGGAATGATTGATTTAGATAACCTTGTAAGAAAAAATGTAAGGAGCCTTACCCCCTACTCATGCGCCAGGGATGAATTCCAGGGTAAGGAGGGTATTTTCCTTGATGCCAATGAGAATCCTTTCGGATCACTCAACAGGTATCCCGATCCTTACCAGAAGGAATTGAAAGCTGCCATAAGCAGAATAAAGAATATTGCTGAAGAAAAGATCTTTCCGGGAAACGGAAGCGATGAGATCATTGATCTCTGCTTCAGGGTGTTCTGTGATCCCCGTATCGACAGGGCGCTGACCTTTTCACCCTCGTATGGCATGTACGAAGTGGCAGCTGAAGCGAATGACATTCAGATCATAAGGATTCCACTGAATGAATTCTTCAGGATTGAGTTTGATGACATAACACCCTGGTTATCAGACAAGAACCTTAAACTGATCCTGATCTGCTCACCAAATAATCCGACAGGCAACTGCCAGGATAAAAATGTCCTTGAAAAAATAATTTCTTCCTTTAACGGCATCGTTCTCCTTGATGAAGCTTATATCGATTTTGCCGGGAAACCATCATTTAAGGATTTGATTGATGATTACCCGAACCTTATTGTAATGCAGACATTCAGCAAGGCATTCGGAATGGCATCAGTAAGAGTCGGCATGGCATTCGCAAATCCTGACATTCTTTATTATTTCAACAAAATGAAAGCACCTTATAATATCAGCACTGTCAACCAGGAGATCGTGCTTGACAGACTTTCAGATCTCTCTGTCTTCAGGAAGGAGGTAACGACGATCATTGAAGAAAGAACGAGGCTTTCATCAGACCTTGAAAAACTGCCGGTTACTTTAAAAGTATATCCTTCTGACGCAAATTTTATCCTGGTGAAATTCAGGGATGCATCAAAAGTTTATAATTACCTGGCTGACAATGGTATAATTGTCAGAAACCGCAGCAGTGCGGTCAGTAACTGCCTCAGGATCACAATAGGAACCAGGAGTGAAAACAATGAACTTCTAAAAGCATTAAAATCATTTCAGATATGAAGAAAATCCTTTTTATTGACAGGGACGGAACAATAATCGCCGAACCGGAAGATGAACAGGTTGACAGCCTGGGAAAATTCAGGTTTATCCCCGGCGCAATAACAGGCCTGGCCAGGATTGCCAGAGAAACAGAATTTGAACTCGTGATGGTGACAAACCAGGATGGACTCGGAACGCCTTCCTTTCCTGAAGAAAGCTTCTGGCCCGTTCATGACAAACTATTGCAGATACTTAAGGATGAAGGAGTTGAATTTGCGGAGATCTTCATTGACAGGACATTCCCTGAGGAGAAATCTACCACCCGGAAGCCCGGTACAGCGATGCTGGTAAAATATCTTGCCGGAGGTGTTGACCTCGGGAATTCTTTTGTCATCGGAGACAGGCTGACTGATATTGAACTGGCGAAAAATCTCGGCTGCAACGCTATTTTCTTCAACATTAATAATTCTGATGATGCCGTTCTTTGCACGACAGACTGGAATGAGATCTGCAGTTTTCTGACCTCGAGGCCAAGGGAAGCAGCGGTTCAGAGAAAGACCAGTGAAACTGATATCAGAATAAAACTTAATATTGACGGCACCGGCAAAAGCCGTATTGATACAGGTATTGGATTCTTTGACCATATGCTCGATCAGGTTGCAAGACATGGAAGCTTTGACCTTGAAATTGATGCAAAGGGCGACATGACAGATCAGGGCCACCACCTCATTGAAGACGTGGCAATAAGCCTTGGAGAAGCATTTCAAAAAGCCATTGGAAATAAAAAGGGAATTGAGAGGTACGGCTTCCTGCTTCCGATGGACGATTGCCTGGCACAGGTTGCCCTGGACCTGGGAGGCAGGCCCTGGCTCGTATGGGAGGCTGAATTCAGAAATCCGACAATCGGTGAAATGCCTTCAGAGATGTTCTTCCACTTTTTTAAATCGTTCAGCGATAATGCAAAATGCAGCCTGAACATTAAAGCTGAGGGCGGCAATGAACATCATAAGATTGAAGTAATCTTCAAAGCATTTGCACGCGCGCTGAAACAGGCTGTTAAAAAAACAGACAACTATGATATGCCTTCCACAAAAGGGAAACTATGATCGCAATCATTAAATATAATGCAGGCAACATAAGGTCGGTTCAGAATGCCTTGCTGAGGCTTGGATATGAAAGCATAATTACTGATGAAAGGGAGGAGATCCTCAGGGCTGAAAAGGTAATATTCCCGGGCGTGGGTGAAGCCGGCTCTGCTATGACTTATCTTAGAAAAAGGGAGATTGACCGGTTAATACTGTCATTGAAACAGCCTGTACTGGGAATATGCCTGGGACTGCAATTAATGTGCAGGCATTCGGAAGAGGGTAATACAGAATGCCTTGGCATTTTTGATGCTGATGTAAAATTGTTCCCCCGTCCGGGTATTGTACCGCATATGGGATGGAATAACTTCTCCTCTGCCAAAGATGACCTTTTCAAAGGCATTTCTGTAAAAGATGATGTTTATTATGTCCACAGTTTTTATGCTGAACTCTCTTCATGCACAACAGCTGTCTGCGATTATATTCTGCCTTTCAGCGCCGCAATGCAGAAGGGAAATTTTTATGCAACCCAGTTTCATCCTGAAAAATCAGCTGAAACCGGTGAACGGATACTGAAGAATTTTTTGGAGTTATGAGAATAATAATGGCCCTGGATATCATTGACGGAAAATGCGTACGGCTTACCCGCGGCAAATACGAGACCAGTAAAATTTATAGCGAGAGTCCCCTGGAGGTAGCAAAGGCGATTGAAGATAATGGGATCGGGTACCTGCATTTTGTTGACCTGGATGGCGCAAAGAATAAAAAGATAATAAATTACAGGATCCTTGAAGAGATATCTTCAAAGACAAAATTAAGAGTCGATTTCGGCGGAGGAGTAAGATCTGAAGAAGATCTCAGGATCGCTTTCAATTCAGGCGCAAACCAGGCCACAGCAGGCACCATAGCGGTCACTCAGCCTTCCCTGTTCCTGGAGTGGCTTGAACGTTACGGCAACGACAGGATTATACTGGGTGCAGACTTCAGAGAGGGAAAAATAGTATCGGGTGCATGGAAAGAGAACACCGATGAGGATATTGTATCATTTATTTCCGCTTACTGTTCAAGAGGAGTGAAGTACTCAATATGCACTGACGTGGAAAGGGATGGAATGATGAGCGGACCGGCAACAGAAAAATATAAGGAGATCCTCGGATCAGTCAGGATCAATCTTATCGCAAGCGGCGGCATCTCTTCCCTGAAAGATATTGAAGATATCAAAGCGACTGGTTGTGAGGGAGTTATTGTCGGTAAAGCATTCTATGAAGGGAAAATTAAACTACAGGATTTAAAAGTATTATGCTGAAGAAAAGAATCATACCGTGTCTTGACATCAGGGACGGCCGAACTGTTAAGGGTGTCAATTTCATAAATATCAGGGACGCCGGAGATCCCGTTGAACTGGCAAAGGTATACGCCGGCCGGGGAGCTGATGAGCTGGTCTTCCTGGATATTACCGCAACAATAGAAAACCGGCAGACACTTATTGCACTGGTAGAAAGAATAGCAGCTGAAATAAACATCCCTTTCACTGTCGGAGGCGGAATTAACAGTGTTGATGATGTCGGTTTTCTCCTTAAAGCCGGTGCTGATAAAATAACGATCAACTCGGCAGCTGTACGAAGACCCGGGCTTATATCTGAAATTGCATCAAAATTCGGGAGTCAGTGTGTTGTGGTAGCAATAGACACAAACATTAGCGATGGTGAATGGATTGTATATGTTGACGGAGGACGTTCACCGGTACCGCTTAAAACGATCGACTGGGTCAGAAAAGCTGAAAGATCGGGTGCTGGTGAAATATTGCTTACATCAATGAAAAATGACGGTACAAAAGGAGGATTCTCAATTGAAATTACTGATATGATAAGCCGTAACGTGAACATTCCTGTAATTGCCTCAGGCGGTGCAGGCAGGAAAGAACATTTCAGAGAGGTTTTTACCAGCACAGGTTGCAGCGCAGCCCTGGCCGCAAGCGTGTTTCATTATGGAGAAATTGATTTAAAAGAACTTAAGGAGTATTTAAAAAATGAAGGAATTGCAATTAGATTTTAGTAAGGGAAACGGTCTCGTACCTGTGGTGATCCAGGATAATTCAACACTTCAGGTGCTGATGGTCGGGTTTATGAATGAGGAAGCATTGGACAAAACAATTAAAGAAGGTAAGGTAACCTTTTTTTCCAGGAGCAGGTTCCGTCTATGGACAAAAGGAGAAACATCCGGCAACTATTTGATTGTTAAAATAATAACAGCAGATTGCGATAATGATTCATTGCTTATTATGGTGGATCCTGCAGGTCCGGTTTGCCATACGGGGAATACTTCCTGCTTCGACAATGTTTCAGCCAGGGGATTCCTCTATGAGCTTGAAAAGATCATCGATCAGAGAATTAATGATAATGCAAAGGATTCCTATACCAACAAAATATTTAAAGATGGAATAAACAAAGCAGCTCAGAAAGTCGGAGAGGAAGCCGTGGAACTGATAATTGAAGCAAAAGACGACAATCCTGAGCTCTTCAAAAACGAAGCCGCCGACCTGCTATACCACTTATTAATCCTGTTCAAACTAAAAGGTTGCAGCTTGCAGGAAATTGAAGAATATCTGAAGAATCGTCATAAATTGAAGAAATAACCGCAAAGGACGCAAAGAAAAACTCTGTTAGAATTTTATTCCTTTGCGCTCCCGATAGCTATCGGGACTTAGCATGCTCTGCGATTAAAAAACTCTTTCAACAATATCCTCAGGAATATATTAATGGTTAATATCTTAAAGTTTTTCTATCTGTTTAATTGTTTTGTTAAAAATTCCATTACTTTTGTAAGCCAATAAGACAGCAAGATGAATATTGTACACAATTATTACGCTTATTCTTTTTATTACTTTTTTTATTTTAAAAAGAGATAAGGGGATTTTTGTGTACAGTAAATGAATTAATATGATGCAAGGTCCCCGGGAAAGGGGACTTTTTTTTTAAAAGAAAATTGGAAATGAAAATCGCTATCCAGGGAGAACAGGGAAGTTTTCATGAAGTTGCTGCAAGGCACTATTTCAGTGGTGAAACATTCGATATTGTACCCTGTGCTACATTCGATCTCACCCTTATGGCTGTGAAGGATAAAAATGCTGATTTTGCAATGATGGCTATTGAAAACGCCCGATCGGGAAGCATCCTGTATAACTATTCGCTTATAAGGGAGTCAGGAATGAAAATACTCGGCGAAATAAACCTGAGGATAAAACAAAACCTGATGGCGCTCCCGGGACAGTCGATCATGGCTATCAGGGAAATCAGATCTCACCCGATAGCTCTTTCACAATGCATGACGTATCTCAACCACCTGCGCGGAGTAACCCTGATTGAGAGTGATGATACGGCAGGAAGTGCAAAGCTTATCAGCGAAAACAACCTTTTTAATGTAGCTACTATCGCATCAACAAAAGCTGCTGAGATCTATGGACTGGAGATAATTGAACACGGTATTGAAACTTATAAAAAGAACTATACAAGGTTCCTGGTCCTGGGAGATAAAAAAGACGCCAACAAAGACGGAAACAAGGTATCAATCTGTTTTTCAACAGGTCACAAGCCGGGTTCGCTTGCGGCAGTGCTCGTAAGGCTGGCTGAGCTGGATATCAATTTATCCAAGATACAGTCGGTCCCCAGGCTCAACGGTGAATGGGAATATATGTTCTACCTTGATCTCGAATTGAAACCTGACCACGATATCGACCTGATCAAAAATGTTCTTGAGAATTACACTACCAACCTTGAAGTGCTTGGGATATATAATAAAGGAGAAAAATTATATGAAAGTTAAACCTTCAAAGCGGACTGAAAGAGTACGGGAGTATTACTTCTCTCAGAAGCTAAGGCAGATCGATCAGATGCGAAAAGCCGGTGCGGACATAATTAACCTCGGTATAGGCAGTCCTGATCAGCCTCCTTCAGAAAACACCATCACCCGCCTGAGCGAAGAGGCCTCCAAACCATCATCGCACGGATATCAGAGCTATACAGGAATTTCTGCACTCCGGAAAGCTTTCGCTGACTGGTATAAAAAATATTTCAACGTTGAACTCGATCCTGAAGGCGAGATACTTCCGTTAATGGGATCCAAGGAAGGAATAATGCATATCAGCATGGCTTTCGTAAATCCCGGAGATGAGGTCCTTGTACCGAATCCGGGTTATCCCACATATTCTTCCGTGACAAGTCTTGTAGGCGGAAAAACAAGATACTACGACCTGGATGAGAAGAACGGATGGATCCCTGATCTTCAGAAGCTTGAGAGGAGTGGTCTGCGTAAGGTCAGGCTCATGTGGATAAACTATCCTCATATGCCTACCGGGACCAGGGGATCTTTAAGGTTATTTGAAAACCTCGTTGCCTTTGCGCTAAATCATAATATATTGCTTGTCAACGATAATCCGTACAGCTTCATCCTTAATGATGAATATCACAGCCTGCTGGCAGTTAATGGTGCAAAGGAGATCGCCCTTGAGCTCAATTCGCTGAGTAAATCCCATAATATGGCCGGGTGGCGGATCGGCATGGCAGCCGGGCATCGTGAATATATCAACAGCATCCTGAAGGTTAAAAGCAATATGGACTCAGGGATGTTCAGGGCATTACAGGTTGCTGCCATTGAAGCTCTGTCCAATCCTTCTTCATGGTATGAGAGCGTCAACAGTGTTTATGGCAGGCGTCGTAAAATTGTTGAAGAGATTATGGATATCCTGGAGTGCCAATTCGATAGATCCCAGACTGGGTTGTTTGTCTGGGGACGAATTCCGGATTATATATCCGATTGTGAATCATTTGTGGAGGACATACTTAATAGGGCACATGTGTTCATCACTCCGGGTTTTATATTCGGAAGCCGGGGAGAAAGATATATCCGTATCTCACTTTGTGCTGATGAAAAGACCCTGACCGAATCAAAAATCAGAATTATAAACAATAGACAGAAATGACAATTGCAGTAGTAGGTATCGGACTCATAGGCGGTTCTCTGATGATTGACCTCAGAAAACGGAAATTTGCCGACAGGATAATCGGAGTGGACAATAATGTTCAGCACCGGAATATCGCTCAGCTTTGCGGTATCGTTGATGAAACAGACACTCTTGAAAATGCGGTTGACAGGAGCGATCTCATCATTCTTTGCACTCCTGTCAGCTCGAATTGCGCCATGCTTCCGGGAATTCTTGACAGGATCTCAGGAACATCAAAAGTGGTTTCCGATATGGGATCAACAAAGGGCAGCATTTCCGAGATATCGAAAAACCACCCTGCACGCGGGAGGTATGTGGCAGCACATCCTATGGCCGGTACTGAATATTCAGGCCCGCTTGCTGCTATAGGAAAGCTTTTCGACTACAAGCCGGCAATAATATGCGATCCGGAGCTCAGCGATACGGATGCCCGCGACCTGATAGAAAGTATGCTGAAAGTGCTGAACATGCGAATAGTATATATGAATTCCGCTGTTCACGACGTTCACGTGGCATATGTTTCCCATATATCACATATTACTTCGTTCTCCCTTGCCCTGAGCGTACTCGAAAAGGAACAGGAAGAGGAGAATATCCTGACACTTGCCGGAGGCGGCTTTGAGAGTACAGTCCGCCTTGCCAAAAGCAACGGAGATACATGGGCCCCGATATTTACTGAGAATGCTGAATATATTATTGAAGTGATTGATACTTATATCGAAAAAATGAATCTCTTCAGGAAAAAGATCTCTGAAAGAGACCTGGATGGATTGAAATCAATCATGGAAGAAGCAAATAAAATACAAAAAATACTAAATTAATTCATTTACAGATGGTTGTAAGACTTGACACATCACCAATAAAGGAATGGAGGGGTTATAACGGAAGGCCTTTTCTTATCTCAGGTCCATGCAGTGCGGAAACCGAACAGCAGGTGATGGAAACTGCAAAACAGCTGGCACAATTAAATAAGGTAAGCGTGTTCCGTTCAGGTATATGGAAGCCGCGTACACGACCCAATACTTTCGAAGGGATCGGCATTGAAGGACTGAAATGGCTGAAAAGCGTGAAACAGGAGACCGGCTTGCTTGTTGGCACTGAAGTAGCCAGCGAGCGACATGTATATGAGGCGCTGAAATATGGTATCGACATGCTCTGGATAGGTGCGCGCACATCTGTTAATCCTTTCACAGTACAGGAAATATCAAATGCTCTCAACGGAGTAGATGTGATGGTGCTGGTCAAGAACCCGATAAATCCGGATCTTGAATTATGGATCGGCGCTATAGAACGCATCGCAAAGGCTGGCATTAAGCGGCTGGGTGCAATACACCGTGGTTTTTCGGCATATGAGAAGACATCCTACAGGAACCAGCCGAACTGGCAGCTCCCTATCGAGCTCAGAAGAAGAATTCCAGATATTCCGCTGATCTGCGATCCCAGCCATATTGCAGGAAGCAGGGAATTCATCCATGAGATATCCCAGAAAGCACTCGATCTTAATTATGACGGGCTTATGATCGAATCACATATAGATCCTGACAATGCTCTCAGCGATGCGCAGCAGCAGATTACTCCGAACGACCTGAGGGAATTGCTGAGCAGGCTGATACTGCGAAATCCTTCGACATCAGATCCCAGGCTCCTTGATGTTCTAGGTGAACTGAGGCAGCAGATTGACATCTTTGATGATCATCTTATCGACCTGATAGAACAAAGGATGAAAGTAGCAGAAACTATCGGAGTGTATAAAAAAGAAAATAATATCACTATCTTACAAAGCGTGCGATGGGATGAAATTGTAAAAAGGGTTATGATCAAAGGCCAGGCAAAAGGACTCAGCCCGGAACTTATTGATATCATTTTCAAAGCGATTCACCAGGAATCTATCAATCACCAGATGAAGATAATGAACAATGGCATCATAAATGAATAAAAAGATCTGTAAAACAGATATATACAATGGATTTAACAATAGTCCCATCTTATGTGAAAGGTGAAGTCAGCGCTCCGTCATCAAAGAGCATGACTCAAAGGGCTATTGCTGCTGCGCTGCTGGCGACAGATGAAACCACGATATCTAATCCATCCGGGTGTGATGACTCCATGGCAGCTCTAAATATTGCAGCCGCGCTTGGAGCTGAAATACAGACCGGACTTAAAAAGCTGAAAATAAGAGGTACAGGCAGAATTAAAGAAAAGAAAATTTCCTGCGGAGAATCAGGCCTTGCAATACGTATGTTCTCCCCGATAGCAGCTTTGTATAGTGATGAGATAACTATAACCGGGACCGGCTCTCTTCACAAAAGACCGATGTCGATGATTGAAGATGCTCTCCTGCAGTTAGGTGCAGAGTGCGATAGCAAAGGCGGTTTTATTCCATTAAAGATCAAAGGTCCGGTCAAAGGAGGCAAATGTATTGTTGACGGATCAATCAGCTCACAGCTGCTGACGGGACTTCTGATGGCGCTGCCTTTAGCGGCTGAAGACTCAGAAATTACCGTCATGGACCTGAAGAGTAAACCGTATATAGATATGACACTCCAGATACTGGATAAGTTCGGGATAAAAGTACAGAATGACGATTATAAACTATTCAGGATCAGCGGGAATCAAAAATACAGGAGCGGCAGTTTTGAGGTTGAAAGCGACTGGAGCGGCGGAGCTTTTCTGCTTGTTGCTGGAGCAGTGAACGGTGAAATAACTGTGAATGGTCTTCGTCCCGACAGCAGGCAGAGCGATAAAGCCATACTTACCGCCCTGGATTCTGCAGGTGCCAGGATTAGCATCAGGGAAAATTCCGTCAGGATATCAAAATCTGTGCTCCGATCATTCAGGTTTGATGCAACGGAATCGCCTGACCTTTTCCCTCCGCTTGTTGCGCTTGCAGCATATTGCAAGGGAGTATCCGTAATAAAAGGAGTATCACGCCTTGCCCATAAGGAGAGTGACAGGGCAAATACCCTGAGGGAAGAATTCGGGAAACTAAACATAAACGTGGAACTTAAGGGTGATACGATGCTCGTCACCGGAGGAGAGCCCAGGGGAGCACAGGTCGACTCCCATAATGACCATCGCATTGCAATGGCAGCAGCAGTGGCAGCCTTGCGGGCATCAGACATGGTAACGATAAAAAATTCGCAATGTGTTGCCAAGTCATATCCCGAATTCTTCGAAGATTTGCGTAATCTCGGAGCAACTGTTTATTAAACAATTGCCATTTTTTATTTTAAATCATTTAAAATATTAAATTTTATTGGTTTTTTTCTTGCAGATTAAAATTTTTATTTAGTTTTGCATACATGAAAATTATGAGGATATATAACTGGTGCTGGTGCAGCTTGACTGATTAAGCTGTGAAACAGGCCATTGTATAACCTTTAAAAGATATTATTATCAACGGGCACGCTGTTCACAGCGTGCCTTTTTTATTTAAAATTCTTACTAACCAAATAACTTAAAACTATGAAAAAGATCAGAAAAATTTTATTAAGCGAAAAAGAGATGCCGAGGCAATGGTATAATCTGGCAGCTGATATTAAAGTACCACCTTTTATGAGTCCTGACGGACCGGTACCGGAAGAAGCGTGGGCCCCTGTCTTCCCTATGAATCTGGTTGAACAGGAATACAGTACACAGCGCTGGATAGATATCCCTGAAGGAATACTGGAACTCCTTACAAGGTATCGACCATCACCACTTTTCCGTGCTTATGACCTCGAACAGGCTATCGGCACTCCGGCCAGGATTTACTATAAAAATGAGAGTCTGTCACCTGCGGGCAGTCATAAGCCCAATACAGCTCTTGCACAGGCCTGGTATAATAAACAATTCGGGATTAAACGTCTGACAACTGAAACCGGCGCAGGTCAGTGGGGTAGTGCACTTGCATATGCCTGCTCCCTTGTAGGACTGGAGTGTAAGGTATTCATGGTCAGAATAAGCTTTGATCAGAAACCTTACAGGAAACTTATGATGCAAACCTGGGGTGCTACATGTGTGGCAAGTCCGAGTAACGAAACCCAGGCCGGAAGAACCATTCTGGAAAAAATCCCCGATACTCCCGGTAGTCTTGGCATTGCGATCAGTGAAGCAATTGAAGCAGCAGTCACTGATCCCACAGGAAGCACCAGATATTCACTTGGCAGTGTGCTAAATCACGTGATGATGCACCAGACTATTATAGGCCTTGAAGCCAAGAAACAACTCAAAATAGCTGGTGAAAAGAAAGTTGATGTCATAATCGGTTGTGCAGGAGGTGGCAGCAATTTTGCCGGACTTGCATTCCCGTTTGTATATGATAAGATTAATGGAGAAAAGATTGATATTATACCCGTAGAACCTGCATCCTGCCCAACGTTAACCAAAGGCCCCTATGTTTACGATCATGGTGATACAGCTAAAATGACACCACTTGTTGCCATGTATTCATTAGGCCACAGCTTTGTGCCAGCTCCCATTCATGCTGGTGGATTGCGCTATCATGGCATGTCACCGCTTGTCAGCAAAGCAACCCAGGAAGGTCTTCTTTCACCTATGGCTCTGCACCAACTTGAAAGTTATGAAGCCGGAATACTTTTTGCAAAAACCGAAGGAATAATTCCTGCACCTGAAACAACTCATGCTATTGCCGCTGTAATCCGCGAAGCCAAAAAAGCAAAAGAGGAAGCAAAAGAGAAAGTAATCCTGTTTAACTTTTCTGGTCATGGTTTGTTGGATTTAACAGGATATGATAAATTCCTTAACGGACAGTTGGAAAATTATGAGCTGCCTGATGATGTCATTACCGAGAACCTGAAAGAAATTGAAGGTTATCCAAAACCATAGCCCGGAGAACAAAGTTTTAGAAATCAGAATAGTCTGTCGGGTGAAGGAGGTATGCATTCGGTTTTATAACCGTATTTGCATATTCTTCCTTTGCCCGAAGATTTAACCAGTCGGGATGAGCGCCGAAAGCAGCCCAGTGTTCCTTTTGTGAATTCATATCAGAATAGGTAGTCATATACATCAGCCTGGGCTTCAGGCTACCAAATAATACCTGACCATAGAATACGGCGTTAGCTCCTATTTCTTCAAAAATTGCCATCTCGCCACCTTCATTGAACATATGGATTTTTTTTGTCGCTTTTGCCTCTGTCCAACTCTCATAACTCCTTAACTCATAAATCCTTTCTCCACGAGGTGTAGTAAATGAAGGCGCCCTGAATTGCGGCATGAATGAGAAGGCCTTCATGAATATACTTTCATATCTGGTAAAGGGAGGATCATTATAGGGAGCATCGAGAAATTCCTTGCCTGCCTGCTGGTGAACAGGATCGTTCTCAAGTGCTGTCAGGCCTTTAAGATATTGATCCATATCCTTATACGGAATGAAAACATAGACCATTTTGCCAAATGCCGTATCAGTTTCAACCGGTTTAAAAACGCCAATGGCGGTTATCCCGGCACGATGCATTGCCGGAATAAAAGCATCTTTAAGATACTTGTCAATAACAGCACCTTTTCCCGGATCTTTTAACCGGTAAATTCTTAATTCATAGTACATCTGTTTTGCAGGAGCTGCGCTCAGGTTGATTACAGGCGCAGATAATATACAAATTATTATTCCTGCGATAAATAATCTGATCAGGTTTCTTGTTTTCATAGGTTTAAGTTAATTTCTGGCTTTTGTACTTCTTTCTATTTAGTTTTTGAAAATTCCTCGAAAATCCTGTTTGCATTTTCTGGTTTCAGTTCAGAACCTGACTGAACATAAAATCTGTGATACAGATTCATGGATTCTCCTTTGTCAAGGTTAAAGTTTTTAGCTTCCTGTTTTGGATCATACGATTTCTGTCCAAGATTATTTACAGAAAAGAGACCATAGCCACGGGCATGTGCATAAGCCGGATAACCGGGATTATCAGGATGATCAAAGATACCAAAAGTGATCAGTGTATTATCTTTGGTTCCCGCAAGAATGACCCAGTTGTTCCGGGTACCCCAGACAGCATCCCCTTTAAGACCCTGGCTTGAGGTATACATGCCTGTAACACCAGTATTGTCAATTGCCTCAACAGTTGTTGGATTGCCTTTGTCATCAGTAAAAATTAAAGGCTGGTCTGATGGCATTTCAAATGCCCTGTCTACCCTTATCGCAAAGAGGCCTTCCTTATTATCCATGATAGTTACAGGACCGTTTTCAGCAGTGAGAGTTGTCAAATGATCAACTGTCCAGGCATTCTCTGTTCCTGAAAATATGTATTTCGTATTTTCAACAAGCACTGTATTCCCGTCATTATCATCCCAGTTTGCGATCACCTCCAGAATACCTTTTTTACCGCTTTCGGTCTTTACTATCTCTTTCACAACAATATGTCCATATGATCCTTTCCTGTCAGCCGGGATCGCTGATGAGTTATTCCAGAAATCAAAGCCGTTAACATTTCCATGGTTGAACCATAGCCCTACCTGGTGAGGATGATCAACCCGTTCACCTTTCCTGGGTTCAAGAGGGAATCCCCTGGTTATTACTGAGCCGTTGGGAGCATTTACCGGGTAGAGGAATGGTTTTTCATAATTTTTCGAATACTGGTATGATGCAAACAACCTGCCATCAATAAGAACATCAACCCTGTCCTTATTCTCGATCTTCACCAGCTTCACATCCTTTGTATCAGATGACTGGCAGCTTAAAGTAATCCCTGCGGCTAAAATAAATGCCGGCACAAACAACACGATTAAGCCTAACCTGCTGTTCTTTAAATATTTATGAAATATTTCCATTAAGATCTCTTTTAATATTGAAATACTTTTCCCCCTGCCATCACCTCCTGTGTCTTTTCATCGAAGGTTGCCTTTTCTCCTGTTCTCAGGCTTGCTGTACACATGATATTGGCAATTGAATGGTTATACCCTGCAACTACGTCGGCATTTGGTTTTCTGCGGTCACGGACACATTCCATCCAGTTTCGCATATGTGCCGTGGTCATCGGATCGCCGCCGGTGTCGGCCGCCGTCTCAATGGTCACGCTCGGGAGATCAAAAGGCTCAAGAAGGTTTGCCTTCATGTTCATGGCTCTGGCTTCCCTCTCGATAAGTCCGCCTTCCGGCGTTACTTTGTTGGTATCAAGGTTCAGCATTCCGCCGTTTGAATAGTAAAGCTCTTTAGTGCCACCGGCCGAATTTGTAAATCTTGAAGAATAAACAACCTGGAATCCTATATCAGGATTATTCGGATCGCCGTAATCCATTACAGCGGTCATGGTGTCAAAGTTGGTCCTGCCATCCTTCCAGAGGTAGATACCTCCGTTTGCTGATATGCTGCGCGGGTGGGCAAGCCTGGTGAACCAGTGAACAGTATCGATCTGGTGTGCCATCCACTGACCCGGTATACCCGAGGAATAAGGCCAGAACAGTCTGAATTCAAGGTATTTCCTCGTATCAAACGCATCCGCGGGACGGTTCATCAGGTATCTTTTCCAGTCTGTATCGGCTTCCTTCAGAAGGGGTACAACATTCGGCCTTCTCCATCTTCCCGGCTGGTTGACGTTCCATGTCATTTCAACCATCAC
>CAYWEQ010000024.1:3080-24410 GCA_964457185.1 uncultured Rikenellaceae bacterium | reverse complement strand
CACGATCGGCGTAGATGCTGAGGATGATGTACTCTGGGTTGCCACATCCAAAGGCATCTGCCGCGGAGAGATGATCAGATAAATAAAATACTATAATGATTATCAAAGAATGAAAGCTAAGAACATGAAACCTCTGTACAGGATAATTAGTATTGCAGTGCTTTTTCTGATATCGTTTTTATGGATGCAGGGACAGGAAAAACCGGCAAACTATGGCAATATTCCGGATGAACTGGTCGCTTATGATAAGTTTCAGAAAGCATATAAGTATCATTTCCTTGAACCCGTCCTGTTTTATGGTGCAGGCAGGGAGAAACTGCCTCCAACCGATTTGAAAGAGGTCAGGATCGGATTCCTTGGACCATTGGAGGGTTCAATCATTTCCGGTCTGGGCAGACAGATGCTTCAGGGAGCAACTCTGGCCATTGAAGAGGCCAATAAAAAAGGAGGTTACCGGGGTATTCCGTATAAGCTTATGGTACATAATGATGTCGGACTCTGGGGCGCGGCTGCAAATGAAGTGGTCAAAATGGACGATGAGAAAGTATGGGCCTGGCTGGGTTCAATTGATGATATAGTTTCACATGTGGCAATAAGGGCCACTTTAAAACTGGAGATAGTCAATGTCAATACAGGTGACCCTGACCCTACTTTTACTGAAACAGCCATACCATGGGTTATTCGTAACATCCCTGATGACAGGCAGAGCTGCTATGTGCTTGTAAACAGGATATTCAGGGAAGACGGTCACTCAAGGGTAGCAGTTATAAGAACCAATAACCGTTACGGGCGGGTCGGCACCCTTCATTTCAACCGTTCATCAACCCGTATCGGTTATCCTATTGTAATCGAGGAACGCTTTAACGATGGGGAGACTGGCTTTAAAGATCAGATTGAACGCATAAAGAAAACCTCTCCGGAGGCAATACTGATCTGGGGAAATGCAAAAGAATCAGGACTGATCCTGAATCAGGTACGTGAAATAGGAATGGATCAGCCGGTTTATGGTTCCGACCGAATGGTTAACGAGGAGTTTCTAAAAATTGCAGGTAAAAATGCCGAAGGTGTTGTAACAACATGCCAGTACAATCCTGATGCGGATGACCCGAAACTGAAAGCATTCAAAGCAAACTATGTCAAAAGATTCAGTCAGGAACCGGATGTGTTTGCAGCTCATGCTTACGACGGGATGAACATGATTATTGAAGCTGTTCAGAAAGCTGGTTTGAACCGGGTGCTGATACGTGATATCCTTCTGGACCTCAAAACATTTCAGGGTTATAAGGGAGTCACCGGACCGGTTCTCTTCGATGCATCCTGGAATAATATAAGACCCATTTTCCTGGCCGAAGTAAGTAATGGTAAATTTAAATTTTCCCCTGCTCCTGATTTGCAGCGCGATAACTATATATATAAGAAGGTCAATTTGGGATATTAATTTAATAAAAACCAAATCATGGATACAAATTCAGGCAATAATCCGGTGAATATAGGTTTTTCTGTTCCTGTGATAGCAGGTCATGAATCCAAAAAGGAAAAAACTATAGTAATAGTTAACGGAGTGGAGATCGGAGGAAATGAAGCTATTATTATAGCCGGGCCCTGTGCTGTCGAAAGCAGGGAACAGTTATATGAAACTGCCAGAGCAGCCGGGAAGGGAGGGGCAAAAATATTAAGGGGAGGCGCCTTCAAGCCGCGCACTTCACCATATAAATTCCAGGGTCTCGGCATTGAGGGATTGAAATTACTACGCGAAATAAGCAGGGAAACAGGATTGCCTGTGGTCACGGAAGTAATGGATACACGACAGGTTGATCTGGTTGCCGGATATGCCGATATGCTCCAGGTAGGTTCGCGGAACATGCATAACTACTCGCTCCTTAAGGAAGTAGGCATGGTTCGTAAACCCATATTGCTTAAACGCGGCATGATGGCAACTATTGAGGAGTTTTTACTTGCGGCCGAATACATTCTTAATCAGGGGAATACACAGGTGGTTCTCTGTGAGCGGGGTATCCGCACTTTTGAAACCTGTACAAGGAACACACTCGACCTGAGCGCCATACCAATGCTGAAGCACCTGACCAATCTGCCGGTAATTGTTGATCCCAGCCATGGCACAGGCCTGAGATGGATGGTTCCGGCAATGGCCAGAGCGGCAATTGCTGCAGGAGCTGACGGACTGATAATGGAAATACACCATAAACCAGAAGAAGCGTTATGTGATGGTCAACAGTCACTTTACCCTGATGATTTCTACTGCCTGATGAAAGATCTTAAAAAAATTGCCACCGCCGTAGGCAGAAACATCGTTCTGCCCTCAGGTAAATGAATTTATAATTATCCTTCCAGTGATATATGCAAAAAAGATATTTCAGGTTTTCCTGATTTATATACTGTTATCGCTATTAATTTCAGATAAAGAAGCTTTTTGTTCAGCCAGAGAGCCAGGCGGATCTGTAAAGATCGGATTGTTAATACCTGATAATAAATCCGTTGCAGCTAAACAGGGTGCAGAGCTGGCTATTCTGAAAGCTAATGAGAACGGCGGCTTTCAGGGACGTCCCTTCCAGCTTGTCGTAAGGTCAATGGAAGGACCGTGGGGAACAGGCTCCAAACAGGCAGTTGACCTGATCTTCGAAGAAAAAGTATGGGCACTCCTCGGTTCACACGACGGACGAAATGCCCACCTCGTCGAACAGGCCGCTACAAAAGCAATCGTCCCATTTGTTTCGGTATGGGCAGGCGATCCTTCCCTCTCTCAGGCTTTTGTCCCATGGTTCTTTAACTGCGTGCCGAACGACATCCAGCAGGCTGAAGCTCTTACTGAAGAAATCTATAACAAGAGAAAGATCAGTAAGGTTGTTACTGTTCATGATGAAGATTATGACTCAAACCTGGCTTTCAGCAACTTCCTTAAAAAAGCCGGAATGACGAAAAAAGCTGATCCCCTGCAATTCAAATATGAAACCTATATCGGGAAAATAAACGATTTGGTCGATCAGATAATAAGCACCGACGCAGAATGTATAGCATTGTTCTGCAATCCGTCAGTTTCTTTGAATATTTACAGGCAGATCAGGGAAAGAAAAGTGAAACAACCTGTTTTCGGCACACATTATCTCCTGAATGAAAATGAATTGTCAGATCAGGAATTAAAGAATTATGATAACGCTCTTTCAGTTCCTTCGGGAAAATGGTCTGGTTCAAAATACAGAGACTTCAGACAGGAATACGAGCAAGCTTACGGAGAACCTCCCGGGATGGTTGCATCATATGCATACGACGGTATGAACCTGCTCATTGAAGCCATCCGGCATGCCGGCACCTCTGAACGGGAACTGATCCAGAAATCTCTGGAAAAGATCTTTTACGAAGGAGTAACAGGCCCAATAAGCTTTGATAAGATGGGCAACAGGAAGGATTCATTTTTTTTAACCACTGTAAAAAACGGGATTCCCGTTATGGCAGATAAATAGTATATTTATGGGCTTGAGATTTAAAACCTCCACAAGCAATAATATGAGAACATATTTTGACGGGCTTATTTCAATAAGAGTATTATACTGCTTTTCCATATTGATCGCCACTCTTTACGGTTGCAGCAATTCATCGGTGGCAATAACCGGAAATTCCGGATCTCCAGGAGAATTTACTCACCGCATGATCCTGACTGAAGAAAGATTGACCGGCGACACATATGAACCGGTGTTTACTAAAGATTTCATTCTGGCAGACGTCAATCTGAACCCGGATAATCCTCGCAGGTTCCTGAATTACAGCGGTGATCTCTCGGGCAGATATGTTGAAGCATTGTCGTCATGCAGCGAAAAGTACAGCGACAAGCTGGATGAAATAGTGAAAGATATCCTTCAGTTCCAGCAACCGGATGGGCACTTTGGCGATCCTCTCCTGATTTTTTCAGAAGATCTTATCAATAAAGAACATATGCCTCTTCTATGGGGCAACGGGAGGCTCCTGGCAGGACTCCTCGAGTATTACAGGAAGACCGGAAACAATGAGGTTCTGGATGCTGCTGTAAAGCTTGGCGATTTTTTTACGGGTTGTTACAAGGAAGTGACCCCTGCAGTGGTCAGGCGGCTGGAGGGACTGGGAGCTGATGGCATTATTTGTTTTACCCAGTATGTTGAACCTCTTGTAATGCTTTCCGAAATTACCGGCGATAAAAAATATGCTGAGGTTGCTTCACAGGTATATCCTGTCCTGCCTCAGAGAGGTACGCTGCATTCGCACGGATACCTGACAACCCTGAGAGGTGTGCTTGACCTTTATGAATACGATAAGAATCCGGTTCATTTTGAATTTGTAAACAGGGCGTACGATGATCTCATTAATTCCGATGATTATACTGTCTACGGAAGTGTGAAGGAATACTTCGGCGGAAAGGGAGAACGTGACGAAGGCTGTTCAACGGCTGACTTCATTAGGCTGAGTCTTCACCTTTATAAACTGACAGGTAAACTGGATTATCTTGAAAAAGCAGAATTTGCTCTGTTTAACTCCCTTTATTTCAACCAGTTTTTCACCGGTGATTTCGGCCATCATATTATCAATAATTCCGAATCAACTCCCGGCATAATGAATGCAGCCTGGTGGTGCTGCACCATGTCGGGACTGAGGGCTATGCAGATAATACAAAATGAGTTTTTTGTGCAAAATGATGGTGACCGCATTAAGATCAACCTTCTGCTGGATACTTATTATTCAGATGATAATGTTTCTATCGATATTAAAAAAGGGGGAATTGACAACGGACATCATATTTTTGAAATAGATGTATTGGTAACAGGAAAGGATCACCGGACACTCCTGATCAGGCAGCCGTCATGGACAACTGAAACGGAAATACTTATTAACGGAAAACGGGTTGATTTTACAACTGAAGGTGATTATATTTCCATTCCCGGCGGAGTTGGAAGCGGGGATAAGATCCTTCTCAGGATGAATTACCAGACAAGAGTTATCATTCCTGGCAAAGAGAATATTTTGAAAAGCGAGGTGGCCGCTCCTGTCAGGGGGACTTTGTGCTATGGTCCTTTTATTATGGCTGTTGATAACAGGACAGGTTACACTTTCCTTGCTGAACCCAATGATAATATTGTCTATATCAACACTTTAACAATCATGTCTGAAGAAGCCGGCAATGAGGGCAGTCCTTATCTGACCGCATGGTACAGCCACGATGGTTATCCCTCACGTTCGCGGGTTGTCTTCAGACCGGTTTCCGAGATGACCTTCGATGGTCATCCCTATATGATGGTTTCTCTGAAATTTGTTCCGGAAAAAAATCTAAAATGAAAACCAGGATCGTTTTTTTATTAGCACTAATCTTAATTCCTTTATTTTCAGGCTGTAAGGGCAGGACTGAAAGAAGAGATAAGAAGCCGGCAGATCTGATATCGACCAGAACCCTGGGGCTCGCATATCTTGAGGAGTTTAAACTCGAGGAAGCTGAAAAGGAATTCCTTAAATTCATTGACCTTGCGCCAGAGGAAAAGCTGGGGTATGCCAACCTGGGTCTCACATATTTAAGGATGGGAAACTATCCGGAAGCTGAAAAACAACTGTTCAAAGCTATTGCTATTGATCCGGTTGATGCAGATATCAGGCTGATACTGGCAACAGTATACCAGATGGATGATGAACGGGACCGTGCCATATCTGAGCTTAAAAAGGCCCTGGAATTTGCTCCTTCCCATGTTAAGGTATTGTATTATATTACTGAATTGTACTCGGCAGAATCAGGTCCTGATGCTCTGAAACAGCGTGAAGATTACCTGGTGAAGCTTGTTGAAGCCGCTCCCGGAAATCTGGTTCCACGCCTGAACCTTACGGATATTTATATAAGGAACGGAGAAACTGATAAGGCGCTGGAGAATATTGAAATAATAAAGAAACAATTTCCGGAATTTCCGAAAGAAGCTGTTGGTTATTATGATAAAACTTTTAAATCCCTGAAGAGCTCAGATAAAGAAACTGCAATTGTAAATTTTACAATTTTCCATAATTATCTGAAGGTTACTCCTCCCTACCAGGCTGGCATCATGGATCTTAAAGGTCCCGGCGGATCACTCATCGGTTTTCCGCTGATCACTCTTGACCAGCAGATCTCTTCACGGACTGTTGAAAACGAATCCCTTCTTGATGTTCTTAAATATACCGATGCAACAGAAGCTGCAGGATTAAATATTATTCCCGGCTTCTCTGAGGGGGAACACATTGAATATAAAAATTTTACAAATATTACTTCAGGTGATTTTGACGGTGACGGTGATGTTGATCTTTATGCGGGAAGCTTCGATCCGGTAACTTCAAAATACAGGTGTTATCTCTTCAGGAATGATATGGGAAAATTCCAGGAAGTATCGGAACAGGCAGGCATCAATCCTTCGGGAATAGAATCGAATGCAATATTTGCCGATTATAATAATGACGGATTCCTTGATCTTTTCATTATGAAAGAAGGCGGTGATGTTCTGTACCTGAACAGTGGTAACGGATATTTCAGCGATGTTACCGGCGCTGCCCGTATAGGCAGTGAAAAAGGAGGCAATAAAGCTTTGTTCTTTGACCTTGATCATGACGGGGATCTTGATCTTTATGAAATGACCTCCGATAAGAACCTGCAGTTCAGAAATAATGCTGACGGCACCTTCACTGATCAGTCAGAAAAGATGGGTGCATCAAAAGGCGGTGTTATCAGCCGTGATGCTGCTTTCGGGGATTTTGACGAGGATGAGGACATTGATCTTGTGGTTGTCAATGAAAATGCAGGAAATATTTTTTATTCAAATCAGAGACTCGGTGTTTTTAAGGATATGACGGAAGAAACAGGATTGAAAAGTGAAGGCGGTTCGACTTCAGTGACAGCAGGCGATTATAATAATGACGGCTTTCTTGACCTGTTCATTACTTCACTTAATCCGGGAGGTCATGAATTATTCAGAAATAACGGCAAAGGATTTTTTGAGCCTGAAAAGAATATGAAGGAGATGTTTGGTTCCCTTCAGCATGTCAAAGCATATGATGCTTCATTTCTTGATTTTAACAATGACGGATTCCTTGATCTGCTGATTGCCGGGGAAGCATCGGAAAAAGGCGGAAGGGGACTCCTCCTTTATTATAATAATGGTAAGGGGAATTTTACTGACGTTTCGGATCTGCTGCCTGCTGAATTAAAATCAGGCAGGCAGATAGCGGTGTTTGATTACAATGATGACGGAGATCTTGATATTGTAATTGCAGGACTTAACGGGAGAATATCTCTTTTAAGGAATGACGGCGGAAATAATAATCATTTTGTGGGTATCAAGCTTGTAGGGCTGAGAGCAGGAAGCGCCAAAAACAATCATTTCGGTATAGGTGCAAAAGTGGAGATACGTGCAGGCGAGCTTTATCAGACAATGGTGGTATCTGATCCGAACGTGCACTTCGGCATCGGCAGACGTCCGCTGGCAGATGTCATCAGGATAACTTGGACAAACGGAGTGCCGCAGAATATTTTTTACCCCGTGACTGATCAGGCAGCCATTGAAGCCCAGACACTGAAAGGCTCATGTCCATTCCTGTATACCTGGAATGGAGAAGAATATACATTTGTTAAAGACATCCTCTGGCGAAGTGCCCTCGGCATGCCGCTTGGCATAATGGGAGGTACCACCGCCTATGCATTTGCCGATGCATCAGATGATTATATAAAAATACCGGGTGAATTGCTAAGATCGAGAAAAGGCCTGTATTCAATTCAGCTGACCGACGAGCTGTGGGAAATCATTTATACAGATAAGCTTGAACTGCTTGCAGTTGATCATCCCGATACGGTTGAAATATTTGTTGACGAGAAGTTCTCATCACCGCCATTCCCGGATTTAAAAGTGTACCAGGTACACTTAAAACGATCTCCAGTATCGGCCATGGATTCAGAAGGAAATGATCTTCTGTCATGCATTACTGAGAAAGATGATATATATCTCTCTGGCTTCAAACCTGACAGGTACCAGGGCATTACAGAAATGCAGGATCTTATCCTGGATCCTGGTGAGTTCGACGAGACAAAGGGTATTGTCCTTTTCCTTCAGGGCTGGATCTTTCCGACTGATGCCAGTATTAACTATGCACTTTCCCAGTCGGATGCTATTAAAGTTGTTCCTCCTTTTATCCAGGTGCAGAATAAGGATGGCGAATGGGAAACAGTAATCGAAAACCTTGGCTTCCCTATGGGTAAGGATAAGACCGTAATTGCCGATATGACAGGCAAATTCCTTTCCTGTGACCACCGGATAAGGATACAGACAAATATGGAGATCTACTGGGACCGGATATTCTTTACTGAATCACCTTCAGAGGCGCCTGTGGTTAAATCTGCATTAAGTCCTGTTTCAGCTGATCTGCATTACCGCGGGTTTTCACGCACCTTCAGAAAGGGAGGGAGATACGGGCCTCACTGGTTCGACTATTCAGTTGTCGATAAAGAACCGAAATGGAGAGATCAGCCGGGTAATTATACACGTTATGGTGAGGTTTTGCCTCTTATTACTGAATCCGACAATAAATATGTTATTTCAAATGCCGGGGATGAATTAACTGTCGAATTTGATGCCGGAGGATTGCCGGAGCTGAAAAAAGGGTGGAAGAGAGATTTCCTGATCAGGAGCGTGGGCTGGGTGAAAGACGGGGATATGAATACGGCATTCGGGAACAGTGTTGAGCCCCTTCCGTTTCATGGAATGAAAAGCTACCCTCCTTCCGAAACGGATATCTATCCAAATGATGCTGATCTTCAGGAATATAACCGCGAATATAATACCAGGATTGTAACAAGAGATGCTTATCTGAATGCAATAAAAGGGGAAAAATGAATGGAAATTTTAATAAACAAATGACTGTTATTTTTTATTTCTTGATTCTGATATTCATATCATTTCTTTCATCAGCTCAGAATCCTAAAGTAATATTTAAAGAGGTGACAAAAAGGGCTGGTATTGATTTCATATACACCTTCGGAGATTATCATTATGAGAATATACTCGAAAGCAGCGGATCGGGAATAACCGTCTTTGATTACAACAACGATCAGATGATGGATGTCTATATGATGAATGGCACATACATAAATGGAGTATCAGATAATGGAGGGATTCATTTTAAAAACACAAGGGACAAACTATATAAGAATAACGGCGACGGCACCTTTTCAGATGTTTCAGATATGGCGGGGGTGAATGACACAACATGGAGCATGGCTGCCGGTGCAATCGATTATGACAACGACGGGGATCAGGATCTTTATCTTCTGAATTACGGCCCAAACATTTTTTACAGGAATAACGGTAATGGCACTTTCACCGACATTACAGATAAGACGGGGCTCAGAGGACCAGAAAAGCTGAACGGTTTTTTAAAATGGAGCATAGGTGTTTCATTCTGGGATTATAATCGTGATGGAAGACTTGATGCCATGGTCGGTAATTTCCTTGCGTTTGACCCGGCTTATGTTTCTGCCTTAACACCCGGACTTATGCCTCATCCTTCCGAATATATGGGACAGGCTTCAATGCTTTATGAACAGCAGCCGGACGGAAAATTCATTGATGTCACGGAGAAAAACAACCTTTTTTATCCCGATTCAAAATGCATGGGACTTACAGTATTTGATTATGATGATGACGGTGATATTGATATATTTCAGGCTAATGATCACCAGCTGAATTTCATGTTCAGAAATGACAAGGGGACTTACAGAGAAGCGGGAGTAGAGATCGGAGTGGCTGCAAACGACCAGGGCAAAGGAACCGGTTCAATGCATGGCACAATCGGGGATGTTGATGGTGACGGACTGATTGACATACTGGTTGTCGACCTTGAGCATGGAGCCCTGTACCGAAATCTCGGCAATGGATTGTTCGAGGATATTACCGCATCAAGCGGTATCATTGGTCCGCTTGCCGGGAAAGGCTCATGGGCAGCTGCCCTGTTTGACTATGATAATGACGGTGATCTCGACATCTTTGCTGCAAACGGGACAGCCGAGGAGCTTATCCTACAATACCCGGTGCTTCTGGAAAATGACGGAAAGGGACACTTCAGAAATACAGGTACTGAAAGGGGTAAGTACTTTTCAACCAAAAGAAGCGGAAGAGGCAGTGCAATCTGGGATTATGATAATGACGGGGATCTTGATATTATTGTTTCTCATGTCGACCTTAAAGCGACAGCTGTCTTGCTGAGGAATGACGGAGGAAATGCAAATCACTGGCTGGGACTGACACTGAAAGGCAAAAACGGACCTGCATCAGCGATAAGTGCAAAAGTAATAGTAACAGCCGGCGGGAAAAAACAGGTCCTGGTTAATCAATGGGCGACAAGCTATCTTTCAAATAACGATCCCCGGCTCCATATAGGACTCGGAAAGGAAAGACAAATCGACATAATGGAAATTTACTGGTCTGATGGCGATAAAGAGGTTTATAAAAACATTGCAGCAGACAGGTATGTCACCATTTTACAGGGAAAAGGAATAATAATAAATTAAAAATAAAATTATGAAGAGCCAGTATGTTGAAAGGATCATTGATCTTACAAGCCCTGAAAAAAATGTCATCTATAACATGACTCATGAAGAGGCCGTGAATGCTCTGAGATCAGGCGATGTTGAAGCTGTCCGCAGAATTGACGGACAATTTTCTCTTGTGTCAGTTGATGGAAAAACAATACGCATGGCAAGGTCTATAGGACGCCCGATCCGTTATTTTATCGCAAAGCGTCCGGACGGACCAAACCTTATAATCGCTGAACGTATCGATGAAATATTTGATTATCTCAAAAAAGAAGGCCTTGAAAATCAGTTCCACCCTTCCTATACAAGAATGGCTCCCGCTCACTATATAACCAGAATTGAGCTGCTCGGATGTCCTGATCCCAACCCGGTGTATGAACGCTTCTTCAAACCGCAACGAAATAAATATTCGCCGGAAGATCCGGCAAAAATCGGGGAACATTATATTGGGACCTTATACCTTGAGATCCGGAAGTGGCTTCAGCATAGCGCAAAAACAGGTCCTATAGGTGTAACTTTTTCAGCCGGCATCGACAGCGGGGCAGTATTCATACTGACCTATTATGCCCTCAGGGAACTTGGTGAAAATCCTTCAAGACTCAAAGCCTTTACTCTGTCAGTTGACGGTGGCGGCGAAGACCTGATCCAGGCAAGAAAATTCCTTGAAGCATTGACACTTGAATTATTCATGGAACCCGTTGAACTCGATTACTCAGCACTGGACTGGAAGAAAGCTGTTAAAATGGTGGAAGACTATAAACCTCTTGATATACAATCAGCTACAATGAACCTGTCGCTTCTGCAGGGAATACGCTCGAGGTACCCTGAATGGAAACATATTTTTTACGGTGAGGGTGGCGACGAAAACCTTAAAGACTATCCGATTGAAGAGAATCCGGAACTGACAATAAAAAGCGTACTCAATAATATGATGCTTTACCACGAAGGCTGGGGTGTGGATTCCATAAAACATTCACTGACTTATTCGGGAGGGTTGAGCAGGGGCTATATGCGCACCTATGCACCGGGAGACAGCCTGGGCTTTGAAGTGTTCAGTCCTTATACGCTGCCTAACGTGATAGAGATTTCTGAAGGAATACCATATATCGAAATGACAGGATGGGATCACCAGAAACTGTATGACCTTAAAGGAGAGATCGTTTCACGGGGCATTAAAGCTGTTACAGGAATAGATATGCCGGTATTCCCGAAACGACGTTTTCAGCATGGGGCAGTATCATCAGATATTTTCAGAAAACATTTCCCGGAAAAAGAAATAATATACCGGAAAGAGTTTCTGTCACTTTATGAATGATCATTTGGATTTTGAAATCACCGACAGGTGGATCTTAAGCTCCCGCGGAAAGAAAAATAGTGTTAATCCTCAGGAACCCTATGCCAGGCTGGTTGAAAAGGAGCTTACACAATCGGGTCAGGTTGAGGATACGGGAGTCATCTTTCTGACAAACAGGGAATGCCCCTTTCATTGCCTGATGTGCGATCTGTGGAAAAACACAACCGATGAACCTGTCCCGGCCGGAGCTATCCCAAACCAGATAGAACGGGCTCTGAAGAAAATGCCCGGTATCAAACACCTGAAGCTGTATAACAGCGGAAGTTTTTTTGACCAGAAGGCTGTCAGGAAAGAAGATTATAAGAAGATCGCTTCCCTGCTGAATGGCCTCAAAACAGTCATAGTTGAAAGCCATCCTGCGATGATAAATGAGAAATGCCTGGTTTTCAGGGATATGCTTAAACCTGATCTCCAGGTTGCACTTGGACTCGAAACTGTTCACACGGAGCTCCTGAAGAGACTGAACAAGAAAATGACTCTGGAAGACTTCAGAAATTCAACAAGTTTTCTCACCGGGAACGGGATCCTGACAAGGGCATTTATCCTTCTGAAGCCGCCTTTCCTGTCCGAATCCGAGGGAATTTACTGGGCGGAAAGATCAATTGATTTTGCATTTGATGCCGGAGTTGAATGCTGTATTGTTATTCCCGTAAGAGCTGGCAACGGTGCGATGGATATTTTAATGGACAGAAACTACTTTTCGCCTCCTGATATCAGATCACTTGAAGAGGTGATTGAATACGGTATTAAGCTTAAAGCCGGCCGGGTATTTTCTGATGTATGGGATTTGAGCCTTTTTTCAAAATGCAAAAAATGTATTGATAAGAGGATCGACCGGCTGACAGAGATGAACCTGAGCCAGAAAATTATCAGAGAGGTTGTGTGCGCATGCGAATGATCACAGGCTTCGTTTCCATTCTCTCAGCCCCACAAATGACATTCCACAATATATTATATAGAGAACGACCGTTGGGTAAAGCCCTCTTGTATAAAATAAAATAACTGAAGCAGTATTAACTACGATCCACAGGTACCAGTGTTCGTAGATCTTCCTGGCAAGCATCCATGTGGCAATTATTGAAAGGGAGGTAATAAATGAATCCCATCCAGGGACAGGTGAATCTGTAAACCTGTCGAGAACCAGCCACATCACCGCGATCAGGATCGAAAATACCACAGTCAGAACAATACCTGTTCTCAGTTTTAATCGTGATACCCTAAGTCTCTTATCCTCATTTTCATTCTCACTCTCTCCCTCCTTCTTTCTCCCCTTCTCCCCTTCTCCCCCTCTCCCATTCATTCTTCGGATCCACCAGTACCACCCCAGAATACTGATCACCAGATAATACCCCTGCAGGCTCATATCCGCATAGAACTTACTGGTAAAAAAGATCCATATATAGACTGCAGAGGTTGCGATGCCTACAGGCCACAGCCATATATTCTGCCTGATCTCAAAAATAACGTATAGAATACCGGCAACCGCTCCGAAGATTTCAATATAATTATCTGATAACCAGTCTATTAATCCCATAAACCCTGGTTCTTAGAAGGAGAGACCTATTCTGAACATGAAATTTATGCCCGCCTGAGGAAAAAAGTATGACCAGCTTTGTTCAATCCCGTCTTCGTACCAGTTTCCTCCGTATGCATTGCTTTCATACATGCTGTTGAAAATATTATTAATGAAAAGCTGGAATTCTGTGTCTTTGATTTTCGGGATAACAGGTCTGAAATCGATTCTCAGGTTATTTACTAAATAAGGATCGAGTTTTCTTTCATCGCTCCTGGTGTTATCAAAATATTGTTTGCCTACATATTTACTGATAAAATGCATCTCGAGATTTTTCAGAATTTTTAAATTTATATCACTTGATCCAATAATGGAAGGAGAATATGCTATATCAGTATTCCCAAGGCTTTTGCTTTTATATTCTTCTGTCCAGTCGGTTGTGTTATAATCAATATAATACTCAATAAAGTCCCTGATCTTATTCCTGCTCAGTGTTGTACTTATATCCCAGTTGAGGAATCTGACTGGTTTCAGCCCGGCACTTATTTCAGCCCCGAGCCGGTAACTGTTGTCAACATTCGTCATAATTGAATAACCGGTATTGCTCAGCTCACCTGTCGGAACCAGCTGGTCCCTATAGACCATCCCATACATGTTAACTGCCAGTGAATATTTTTCGCCTCTTATCCTGTAGCCTGCTTCAGTGTCATAAAGCGTTTCAGGTTCAGGCGTTGCATCAGGATCACCTGTTGCTTCTTTGAAGTCCGTCCGTGTCGGTTCACGGTTAGCAACCGAGAATGATAAATAGGCATCCTGATTAGGCGTCAATGAAAGGAATAAACCAGCTTTGGGATTGAAAAAATGGAACCTGTGTTCCTGTGAGATATCTTTCATATCGTCATCAATGCCGGTTAGTTCATAATTTATATACCTGTACTGAAGATCGCCGAATAATGATGTTTTTGCTGATATTGAATAATTTACCTTGCCATAGATATTGATTTCTCCTTTGATACCTTCGCTGAAGTACCATTGATGATTCATTTCCGTACTGCCGGGATATTCCATCCAGATTATCCTTCCGTAATGGTCGCCTGAATAGAGGTTCATTCCTCCGCCTGCTGTCGCTTCAATCTTCTTCTTATCATAATTGAGTGACCATACGAGGCCGTAAAAATCGTTCGACATCCACTTTCTCCTGATCAGGTCCGATTCGGTTATCTCAGTTCCGCCAATGATAACCGGAGGCAAACCATAATCATGAAGCTCATTGTCTTCCCTGTATTCCTCATAATATCCCTTCCCCCTTGTATAATGGAGCGCCGAATTAAGTGAAAGATCATTATTGATTTTCAGGCTGTGCATCAGCTGATAATGATTCTGTATGTAATTGTCGCTTTCATTATCATAAAAATAAAAGAAACCGGGCTCATCCTGGTACATCCCGGCCGGATTAAATGTTCTGTTTGCTTCCCCGCTTTCCAGCATCTCTTTCGGTACGCCCCACCATCCTATCCCGGTATGTTCATCACCCATAATGATGTTTGCCTTTAACAATGAACCGGGAGTCCGGAATATTCCGCTTAAAAATGCGGAGCGGTGCTTTGAATCTGTCCGGTCAATATATCCCTCGCTTCTTATATTGGAATAACGCATCTGAAATGCAAATTTATCTGCCAGCATACCTGTTCCTGCGGTCACACTGTTCTTAAATGTCATAAAAGATCCTGCAGATGAGTTTATTTCTGCAAACGGCTCATTTTCAATACCTCTTGTCTGAATATTTATTGAAGCTCCAAAAGCTCCGGCTCCGTTTGATGAGGTTCCGACTCCCCTCTGAACCTGTATATTATCGACCGATGATGCCAGGTCAGGCAGATCAACCCAGAAAACCTGCTGGGACTCCGGGTCATTGAGAGGAATACCATCGATGGTAACATTTATCCTGCTGGCATCAGTACCGCGGATCCTGAGGTTTGTATAACCGATGCCGTTCCCGGCTTCGGAGGTCTCAACAAGCGACGGGGTGAGGCTTAAAAGGAATGGCAGATCCTGCCCTGAATTCTGACTTTTAAGTAATGACTGTTCAACATTTGTATAGGCAAGAGGTGTGTTGCTTCCCGCCCTGGTGGATTTTATTATTACTTCTTCAGTCATCAGTGCTTTTTCTTTAAGGATGACATCCAGGATGAATTCTCCGGAAAGATCCGCCTCGCGAGTCTGACTCTCAAAGCCTGTATATGAAAAACGCAGCGAATAACTACCATCATCCAGGTTTGAAAAGGCGTATGTGCCATCCGGGGCAGTGTATACTCCCAGGAATGTACCTGTTATCGTAACAGCGGCTCCTGCCAGGGGATTGCCGTTATCGGCAGTGACCTTCCCCTTTATCACAGATCCGTTTTCAGTATATCCGGATGCAAATGATATGGATGCTAATCCAAGGAACAGAAAAAGATAAGACAGCTTTCTCATTTTGCCAGTAATAAATTCCAAGACAACATCTTGAAAATGAGGCCCTTATTTTATGCTGATTTCTTAGCTATACTCTTTTCCTACGCCGGCATTATCCGGATCAGGTACAAAGGGTTTGATCTCAGCCCGTAGTATTAAGGCACCCCATTTTCCGAGAACACAAAGGTATAACCTTTTATCCGGTTTGTCAATTTTTTTTTAATTTAGTCTTCTAATTCCGACCCGAGATGAAAGAGCTGCTGGATAAACTTAACTTTAAGGATTATAAAAGAATTGCAGTAATCAACGCTGAACCAAAATTTTCCCGTGAAATATCAAAAGAGCTTATAGGTGTAATCATCGATAATGAGATAGACCAGCGTTGTCCGTATGAATTCATCATGGTATTTGTCAGGTCAGTTTCTGAAGTCAATCATTTTGCACCTATGGTTCTCCATAATCTTACGGCTAATGGAGTATTATGGTTCTGTTATCCGAAAAAAAGTTCTAAATTGTATTCCTCCGGGCCGGGACGTGACCGCGGGTGGAATACCCTTAACAGGCTGGACTTTTACGGGATAAGAGCGGTGAAAATAGATGAAGACTGGTCAGCAATGCGCTTCAGGAATATCAAATATATAAAATCGAAATCATCCAGGTTTCCAAAATAAAATACATGATCGTATGATTGCACGATCGCATGATTTAAAATGATAAAGACTACCAAAATTGAGACCCCCCTCGGGGAGATGACCGCTGCCGCCGCTGCTGATGGCATATGTCTTCTGGAATTTTCTGAAGGAAGGGTTTTAACTTCTGATTATGAAGAACTTGCAAAGCTCCTGAATACAACAGTCAAAAGAGGCAGCAACAAACATCTCAGGACGCTCAGAAAACAGCTGAAAGAGTATTTCAAAGGTAAAAGAAAGGAGTTTTCACTTCTGCTTGTGACACCCGGTACTGAATTCCAGAAAGAAGCATGGAATGTACTGATGAAAATTCCATACGGATCAACAATATCATACCTGGAACAGGCAGAGGCTATGAAAAATCCGGAAGCTGTCAGAGCTGTGGCTCAGGCAAACAGCTCAAACAGGATAGGTATTGTAATTCCATGCCACAGGGTTATAGGTTCTGACGGAAGCCTTGTTGGCTACGGCGGGGGATTGAAAAGAAAAAAATGGCTTATCGATCACGAAAAAAAATATTCCGGGAAAGCTGTTGACCTCGATCTGTTTTAATATTAACCCGGGATTTTATCACAAATATTTATACAATGAAAACATTTTATAAAAAGAAGAAGCTTCTGTTTCTGTCTCTATTACTAATCCTGGTATTCCTTTCCGGATGTGCTCATAATGAGGTAGTTGACCAATGCCTCTCCGGGCACACCTATGGTTTTTTCGGAGGATTGTGGCATGGATTCATAGCTCCTTTTGACTTTGCAGGCATGCTTTTCAACGATGAAATTACTATGTATGCCCAGAATAATAATGGAGGTCTTTATGCTCTCGGATTTCTCCTGGGAAGCGGAGGCTGGGGATTCTTCGGAGGAAGAACAGTAAAAAGAGTGCAGCATTCAAGAGTTAACTTTCAGTCGCATAAATTCGATGATGCAGAAATAGTGGAATGATACAATGAAACATCTGCTTATAACCATTTTACTTCTGTTTTCAACCTGTTGCTTATCGCAAAAGAAAGAGCTTATCTACCTCTGGCCCGGGAAAGTGCCGGGAGAGATGAAGGAAAAACAACCTCCGGTAGCTGATACTGCAGTAAAGGGTGATGTTTTCAGGTACATTGAAGTTACCAATCCGTTTATAGAAGCCTGGCCGGCCGATCCGAAACTCAATAATGGTGCTGCTGTGATCGTTTGTCCCGGAGGAGGTTACAGGATACTGGCACGGGATAAGGAAGGCACAGAAATAGCTGCATGGCTTAACGGGCTCGGCTACTCGGCAACGGGAGGGCACGGATATGGATTAAGACCGGTAAATCTTGCCGCCAAAACCTGGCCTCAGCTGGCTGAGAGCTGGCTGAAAAATATATTATTTCCAAAAAAATAATCTTATAAATCATGAAAATCTTATACGGAAAAAAGAATAAGCCTGCGATAAATGTTTTTATACTTTTCCTTGCAGCAGTAAGTATGGTTCTTGTGAACTGTACCGATCCTTCAAAAAACGCCGGGAAAGATCTTGAATCAGGATTTCAGAATCCGCCTGAAAGTGCAAAGCCCCGTGTATGGTGGCACTGGATGAACGGGAACATAACAAAGGAAGGAATACGTGCTGATCTCGAATGGATGCACCGTGTCGGTATCGGCGGATTCCAGAACTTTGATGCTTCACTTATGACACCTCAGATCGTCGATAAACGGCTGGTTTACATGACACCTGAGTGGAAGGATGCTTTTCGTTTTACCACAGAACTTGCAGATTCGCTGGGTCTGGAAATGGCCATTGCCGGTTCACCCGGATGGAGCGAGAGCGGAGGTCCATGGGTAACTCCTGCTCAGGCCATGAAGAAGTTTGTCTGGAGTGAAACAAGGATTGAAGGCGGAAAACCTTTTTCAGGCGTTTTGCCAAAACCTCCTTCAGCCACTGGTGCTTTTCAGAATATTGCATCAGGAAGAGGATTTTCACTCACTGAAGGACAGGAACCTCCGACACCGGAGTTCTATGCCGACGCTGCTGTAGTTGCTTACCGTCTGCCTGAAAGCGACATTTCAATGATGGCATCACAGCCAAAGGTCACCTCCAGCGGCGGGAATTTCTCTCTTGCTGATCTGACCGACGGAGATCTTGCAACAACCACTTTACTTCCGGCAGCCAGACCCGGTGAAAAAGAGTGGGTACAGTTTGAATTCAGCAAGCCTGAAACTATAAAAGCACTTACTATTGTTGGCGGTGGGTCAGGAGGCATGTTTGGCTTTGGCGCTGACCCGGATAACCGTGCCCTGGAAGCCAGTGAAGACGGCAAGAACTTTATTAAGGTAACCGATATCCGCAGCGGCGGTGTCGGTCAGAAGACACTGACATTCAGTCAGGTAACGGCAAAATATTTCAGGTTTACCTGGCTCACTCCTCAGCCCCGTCAGTCAAATTTCCCAGACAGCTTTTTTGGAATAGACCTCAGCAGGTTGTCATCAGCACCATCCGGAACAAGGATCGCAGAGCTTGTCCTGCATACAGTTCCCCGGATTAATCGCTTTGAGGAAAAAGCAGCTTTTGCAACTGCAACAGATCTGTATGCAGCTCTTACTCCGGAAATAAATCCTGATGAAGCCATCAGGAAGTCAGATGTTATTGACCTAACGGCCGAAATGAAGCCTGACGGAACCCTCGGGTGGACTCCGCCCGAAGGCAGCTGGCTGATAATAAGATTTGGATATTCGCTTACCGGCCATAAAAACTCACCGGCATCCCCGGAAGCAACAGGACTGGAAGTTGATAAGCTGAATGCTGAATACGTAAAGGCTTATTTCAACAACTACCTTGATCAGTATAAAGATGCTACGGGAGGACTGATGGGACAGAAGGGATTGCAATACATTATCACTGACAGCTGGGAGGCAGGTGTTCAGAACTGGACCGATAATATGATAACGGAATTTGCCAGACTCCGCGGCTATGATTTGATCCAATGGCTGCCTGTTCTGACAGGACATATAGTTGAGAACGCTGAATCCAGTGAACGTTTCCTGTGGGACTTCCGTAAAACCATCGGAGATCTGACAACTTTAAATCACTATGATCAGCTTACGGAAATTCTGAAGGAACGCGGAATGGGCCGGTATACCGAATCTCATGAAGGAGGACGTGCATTCATTGGCGATGGCATGGATGTTAAACGCAAAGCCACTGTACCTATGAGCGCTACATGGACACCGGGAGGATTTGATGGAGGAAATGAAGTGGCAACACGTTATAAGGCAGATGTTCGTGAATCAGCATCAGTTGCTCATATATACGGACAAAATCTTGTGGCAGCAGAATCAATGACTGCTATCGGAACAGCATGGGCATGGTCACCGGAGACTTTAAAACCTACAGCCGATATGGAACTGGCAAACGGGCTGAACCGTTTCGTAATACATACTTCTGTGCACCAGCCTGTAAATGATAAAATCCCGGGACTTGGACTTGGTCCGTTCGGACAGTGGTTCACACGCCATGAAACATGGGCTGAGCAAGCCAAACCCTGGACCACATACCTGGCAAGAAGCTGCTATATGCTTCAGCAGGGTAAATTCACAGCCGATATCGTTTATTTTTACGGAGAGGATAATAATATAACCGCTCTCTTCAATGATAACCTGCCGCCCATACCGGAAGGTTATAATTTTGATTTCGTGAATGCAGATGCTTTGCTAAATTTACTTGAATCAAATAAAGACCTTATTACCACGCCCAGCGGTATGACCTACCGGGTGCTGGCACTCGATCCGAACAGTAAATACATGTCGCTGCCCGTTCTGCGCAAGATCCGTGATATGGTAAATGAAGGAGCAATAGTTGCGGGTACTAAACCTCTGAATACCCCCAGCCTTAGTGATGACCAGAATGAATTCCGGTCAATTACCGATCAGCTCTGGGCAAACGAACATGATGTAAATATTGTTGGCAGGGGAAAGGTTTATGCCGGACAATCACTGGAGGAAGTAATAAAATCCCTTGAGATAATTCCTGATTTTGAATACACAAAGCCTTTGGAAAATACAAATCTGCTGTTTGTTCACAGGAAGCTGGCTGATGTTGATTTTTACTGGATCAATAACCGTAATAACAGGGTTGAGCAAGTTGATGCTTCCTTCCGTGTTGAAGGGAAGAGTGCTGAAATATGGCATCCGGAAACCGGGAAAATTGAAGAGGCTTCATACTCCATATCTGACAGAGTTACAAAAGTGCCCCTTCACCTGGAGCCAAATGATGCAGTGTTCGTGGTATTCCGTAATAAGGCTAAAGAATCATCATATACAGTTCCCCCTGTGACAGAAAACCTCATTGCCTATGTGGATGGTCCGTGGGATTTGAGCTTCCAGCCAAACCGCGGGGCGCCTGAAAAAATAACACTTGAAGCATTGTCGGCATGGAATGATAATGCTGATCCCGGAGTGAAGTACTTCTCGGGCACAGGTGTTTATTCCAAAACTATTCAGGCAGCCGGGGAATGGTTTAATAATGACGAAAAGCTATGGATTGATCTTGGTGAAGTAAAGAATCTTGCTGAAGCGATTGTTAACGGGAAATCGATGGGAATTTTATGGAAGAGGCCATTCAGAACTGAGATAACCGATGTATTAAAAACCGGTGAAAACACTTTTGAAATTAAGGTTACCAACCTGTGGGTCAACAGGCTTATTGGGGATCAACAACCAGGTATAACCGCTAAATATACTTATACAACCCAGCCTTTTTACAGGGCTGATTC
>CAYWEQ010000024.1:0-2980 GCA_964457185.1 uncultured Rikenellaceae bacterium | reverse complement strand
AGTTAACGGAACAGGGGGCAACAACCCTCAGTGGATCAGCAGGCCAAATCTTGTGAACAGAATAATTGTTGGTCCGGACTACGGATTCAGAATTGCCGGGAATCTATACATTGGTGATAGAGAGTATCATGACAAGCTCTCTATGTGGGGCGGAGAGATCCGATATTCAAACGGCTCATGGTTGATTGAATCCGAATACATCTTCAGGAACTGGACTGATACTTTATTGCTTCGTCAGCATGATGACGGACTGTATATTCACACATACTATAATTTCCATGTTAATAAAAAAATGATCCGGCTGCTCACACCGACAGCAAGATGGGATTTTATCGGAGATTCCGTTTTCGGTAATGAGGTTGATGCAAGCAGGATAACTCTTGGGATAAATTTTGGTTTTGAAGCAAAGCAGTTTTATTCCGAAGTGAGGCTGAACTATGAATACTATTTTAAGAGCAGTCTGCCTGACCAAACCGATAAGCTGACACTAGAGTTTGTGGGCAGATTCTGATAATCAGGTTTCTTTATTTTTCCCAGTTCTTTTTATCCTGGTCCTGATAATCAGGTAGATAACAAATCCAACTCCGAGGGCTATAAGTATATGACCGAGATACGGGAATATCTTATCCCTTATTTCATATACGTAATATCCTATTACAGCCAGGATGATGTTCCATATTCCTGCTCCGATAAAAGTATAAAGCATAAAATCGCGAAGGTTCATTTTAGACAGGCCTGCAGGTATTGAGATCAGGTGACGGACTCCGGGCACAAGACGGCCTATAAAGGTTGATGATTTACCGTTTCGTTTAAAATAGTCTTCAGCATGAATAATCTTTTGCTCAGATAGAAGGAATACTCTTCCCAGCTTTGAGCCGGCAAATTTGTAAACCAGCGGGCGCCCCAGAAAATATGCAAGTGAATAATTGATCAATGCGCCGCAGAGAGCGCCGATAGTTCCGAAGAGGATGACAAGTAACACATTCAGGTCACCCTGGGCAGCCTTATATGCTGCAAAAGGTATAACCAGCTCAGAGGGCAAAGGCATAAAAGTACTTTCAATTGCCATGAGGAGGGCAACTGTAAAATAATTCAGGTTAGCCATGTACCATTCAAGGAGAGTTTGAAATAGCTCCATCAGTTCAGAAATTCATTTAAGGCGTCAAAGATAACCAACATTTTAATAAATCATCCTGCCGCAAATATTATATTTAATTATCTTATATATTTTATTATTTGAATATTATAGTTTCTCCGGTCTCATACATTTTCCGGGTGGCAGCTTTTAATTGATTTTCAGGTATTTTTGTTACTTTCCTGTCGTATGTCATCAATCCGTTGCACTCAATTTCCACATCTGTTGTCTGGGTATAAATGGCTGCCGATAAGCCTCTTTTAATAAATGGCACTATCCGGCTGAGATATCCCGAATAGGTCTTAAACAGGGTATCTGCATTTTCAAATGTCCTGTAACCCCAGTTATCCTTATCAAGCCAGGTGTGTCCCTCAAGCGGAAGGCCCAGCCCTCCGAATTCACCCAGCACCAGGGCCTGCTTTGAACCGAAGACTTCCGGTTTGGCCATCACCGGATCAGGATAATTGTGGAGATCGAGAATATGTCCCACCTCGTGGAAATTGCCTCCGCTGGCGCTGTTCACAAGACGTGAAGGATCTTTTTCCATTGTCCATTTCGTTATTTCAGCTGTCTTGAACTGCCCCCATGATTCATTAAAGGGTACCCATACCACAATACACGGGAAATTATGCAGGTAATCTATTATAGCGTTCCATTCTGTGCGGTAGATTTTTTCTGACTCTTCAGTACGTATCTTATCCGATCCTCCCTCCATTCCCGGTCTTGTATTCCACTGCCCTCCTCCCAGGTCACCGCTCGGCATATCCTGCCACACCAGCACTCCCGTCCTGTCGCAGTGATAATACCAGCGTGCAGGTTCAACCTTTACATGCTTTCTGATCGTATTGAATCCTATCTCCTTCGTTTTGACAATATCGAAAAGAAGCGCCTCATCGGTCGGTGCTGTATATAATCCATCAGGCCACCAGCCCTGATCAAGCGGACCATACTGAAATACAAACCTGTTGTTAAGCATCATCCGCAGAACCCCGTTTTCATCCTCCATTAATGAGCTCTTACGCATCGCAAAATAGCTTTTCACCTCATCGATTACCTTTCCCTTCCGGATGAGAGATATCTTCAGGTCGTAAAGGAATGGATCATCAGGAGACCAGAGCTTCAGATCATTCACAGGAAGAATTATTCCAAGACCGTTTGAAGATTCTTTTTCGGATATCATTCTGTCTCCGTCCCATGCCGAGATACGTATTATATCACCGGGCTCCTGGTTTTCCACATCAACGCTCACGGTAAGTACCTGTTCATCAATGTCCGGCACATGTTTTGTTGAAGATATATATGTCTCCGGGACAGCTTCCAGCCATACTGTCTGCCATATCCCTGTAACTGACGTGTACCAGATGCCGCCTGGTTTCAGCACCTGCTTGCCGCGCGGCTGAGGACCCCTGTTAACAGGATCAGTGACACGAAGTTCAAGCGTTTGCGGACCGATGCCGTTCAGGAAACCGGTTATATCGAAATAAAACGGATCATATCCTCCCTGGTGGGAGCCGGCTTTTATGCCATTTATGTAAATATCTGATAACCAGTCAACTGCGCCGAAATGCAACAAAATAGTTTTCTTCCTGAATGAAGATGGCAATGTGAATTTTGTTCTGTACCATAATACGTTATCCGGACCCACCGGTTTATTTACTCCTGACAGTGCCGACTCAATGGCAAACGGAACAAGTATTTTTCCGTGGAACGTTTTTGGAGCAGGTTCGGATTCGGATGTTATAGCATATTCCCACAATCCATTCAGGTTTTTCCACTCGCTTCGTAACATTTGCGGACGCGGGTATTCAGGCAACGGACTCAGCGGATCCACCTTGTCTGCCCATA
>CAYWEQ010000023.1:18024-25266 GCA_964457185.1 uncultured Rikenellaceae bacterium | reverse complement strand
GACTCTCTTGCTTCAAATCACCAGCTGAGTATTCTCTCTGAACTTAAGGTCCTTCAGCAATATTTCCCGTCTGTCAGCCTTGAAGAACTGGTTCGGTGGGCTACAATAAACGGAGCCAGGGCTCTTGGAGAGGAACAGAGATATGGCAAGATTGAACCTGGTAAAAAATCCGGATTGCTCCTTCTGGAAAATCTCGATCTGCTCAATTTAAGACTTCTTCCGGAAACAACAGTAAAAAGATTATTATAGTAATTTTGGAAGTATATAATTAGCTGAATGGCTACTTTCCTTTTTGATAAGATAATATTCGGTCCGGTAAAAAGCAGAAGGCTGGGAGTATCATTGGGGATAAACCTTCTGCCTTCAAACAGGAAAATCTGCAATTTCAACTGTATTTACTGCGAATGCGGCTGGACACATAATTCTGATGCTTCAGGCAAAGATCTTCCTTCAAGGAAAGAGGTGTATGACGCTCTTGACCGGAAGCTCTCCTCAATGAAGAAGAAAAACCAGGAACCTGATGTAATAACCTATGCCGGTAACGGAGAACCTACGCTCCACCCGGAATTTCCCGGAATTATTGACGATAGTATAATACTGAGAGACAAATACTTCCCCAAGGCAAGAATTGCAGTACTTTCAAACTCGACAGCCATTTCAAAGCCTCATATAAAAAAGGCTCTGCTGAAAGTTGATCAGAATATCCTGAAACTCGATTCGGCTTTCGATCTTACGGTAAAAATCCACAACCAGCCAAGAGTAAATGTAAAAGTCGACAAGCTGATCAGAGATCTGAATGATTTTAAAGGACAACTAATAATTCAGACACTGTTCCTTCGCGGAACATTCAAGGGCAAGAAGATTGATAACACTACAAAAGAAGAATTGAATGCATGGCTGAAAGCTATTAGCAGAATAAGGCCGGCTGAAGTCATGATATATACGATATCAAGGGATACTCCGGACGGAGGAGAGCTGGCAAAAGTTCCTCTGGCAGAGCTTAAGCATATTGCTTCCCTTGTTAATGACCTTGGCATAAAAACACAGGTTTCAGGCTGATATTGGAACGAACCCGTAATATACTGATCTGTCCTCTTGAATGGGGTCTGGGACATGCCGGGCGTATGATCCCTATTGCAGAAAAACTCCATGAATCGGGGAACCATATCATTATTGGCGCCGGTGAAGAGCATCTGTCATTTTTCCGGAAAGAATTACCAGGTCTTACATATATTGATTTCCCGGGATACAAACCAGGCTATTCAAAATCCCTGCCTCAATATCTTAAGCTCCTTTTTGATATGCCGGTTCTTATATATCATATCATCCGGGAACACCGCAGATTGAAGAAACTGATCCGGAAGCATGACATTGACATTGTGATCAGCGATAACCGTTTCGGTCTGTGGAACAGCAAGATCATATCGGTCTATGTGACTCATATGCCGAGGATACCATTTCCTGCGCCATTCTCCTTCCTTGAATTCACAGGTATATTACTACACCGGGCAGTAATCAAAAAATATTCATTCTGTTTTATCCCTGACCTGCCTGGCGAACTTAATGTTGCCGGCAGGTTGTCACATGGGCTCAGACTCCCGGGGAATGTCAGATATATTGGGCTGTTATCACGATTTTCCGGGATCAAAACGACAGTTACTGATAATCCCGTGAATATCAGGCACAATACAGTTATCCTGTCCGGACCTGAACCCCAGAAGGGAATATTGAAACAAAAACTGATCGGGATTTTCCACGATAAAGAACCTGTTACGGTTTTTCTTGGCGGAAAACCTGACGGCTCACTGGAAATGTCAGAGACCGGTAATATAATATGGTATGATCATCTTCCTTCCTCAGCAATGAAAGAGGTGATAACGACAAGTGAATCCATTATCACCAGAGCGGGGTATACAACGATAATGGAGCTGATAAGCCTTGGTTGCAGCGCCATGCTCATACCAACTCCGGGGCAGACTGAACAGGAATATCTTGCACGCAATCTTGATGATAAGGGCTGGTTTAAAGCCATTTCGCAAAAGAAATTAAAAGGGGGAACAGATCCTGTTTCTGTAAAACCAAATTGGACTGAAGAGTTGATCCGGCATAGCAATTTGCTGCTTGACAGAGCAATTGAAGAGCTTTTAGTAAAGGAGCAGAAAAAGACCTGAACAGAGAAATCCCAGCAGAAAACCGGACCATACTTCCCCCGGATTATGTGAATTAAGCCACAATCTTGATGTCAGAACAAGCCCTGACGACAGGATGGCTGTTATCAGGAGCCATGGAAGGGGAGCATCCATGTTTATGGAAAGTACGGTAACAAGCGCTACCACAACTCCGGATCCGACGGCATGGATTGAAATTTTCCACCAGAAATTTATTATAGTGACCGCAATTGCCAGTAACGCAACAGCAAGTATGAAAGATTTAATAAACGCAGGAATATGATAACGGAACGTAACGAAGACGGTGACTGAATAGAAAAATGAAGTTGTTATGAGGGGTATTATTCTTTCTCTCCTGTTATCAATGGTCCATGTAGATATAAGGTTTCTTATTTTGAAGTAAGGAATAAAGGAAAACGGTAAAAAAACATTATTGATAACGGTTATTATTAACAATGTTTTTTTGACACCATAAGGAAGATAACCGATGAGTGTGGGGGCGGAGAATATTATTAACAGGCCGTAAAGCGGCATGAGCAACGGGTGGAAAATCACTGAGATCGCTTTTGCTGCGACATCGCCGGCATACTGTCTTTTCCCGGGCATCATCAGATCTCCTTTCTTAATCTGGCAACCGGAATGTTAAGTTGCTCCCGGTATTTGGCAACTGTTCTGCGTGCTATCTGGTATCCTTTTTCCTGAAGGATCTCGGTAAGCTTTTCATCAGTAAGGGGACGACGTTTTTCTTCATTGTCGATGCAATCTTGGAGGATCCTTTTTATCTCCCGGGTCGATACCTCTTCACCGCTATCGGTCTGTAATCCTTCTGAAAAGAAGAATTTCAGAGGATAAATCCCGAAATGGGTCTGAATATATTTGCTGTTGGCAACTCTTGAAACTGTTGAAATATCGAGACCTGTCATCTCAGCGACATCCTTAAGGATCATGGGTTTAAGTCTTGTCTCATCGCCATCGATGAAATACTCCTGCTGATATTCGAGAATGGCATTCATTGTGAGAAGAAGCGTGTTCTGTCTCTGTTTTATGGCATCAATGAACCATCTGGCAGAGTCAATTTTCTGCTTCACAAAGAGAATTGCTTCCTTCATTTCCTTTTTATTTCCCTTATCCCTTGTATATGCCTGCAGCATTTCACTGTATGCGGCACTGAGCCTCAGCTCAGGAAGGTTACGCGAGTTGAGGTGAAGGTCAAGGCCGTCTTCGGAATGTTCCAGTATGAAGTCAGGAATTATTGGCTGGGCAGTTTTGGTAAAGGCATCACTGAAAAGGCCCCCCGGCTTGGGATTAAGTTTAAGAACTTCGTCGATAACCGATTTAAGGTCGTCTTCACTTATGCCGAGCCTCGCTATAATCTTATCATAGTGTCTTTTAGAGAATTCTTCAAAGTACTGATCTATGATTGAATATGCAAGCTCTACGGTCGGATCCGACATCTCCTTTTTTTCAAGCTGCAGCATCAGGCACTCCCTGAGTGTTCTTGCTCCGACACCTGCAGGTTCAAGATCCTGAACTATTTTAAGAACTTCCTCAAGCTCCTGTTCGGTGGTATTTACATTCTGAAGGAATGCCAGATCATCTACAATGTTTACTGGTTCTCTTCTCAGGTAGCCGTCCTCATCAATGTTTCCTATGATATATTCTCCCAGGATCTTTTGCTTGTCAGTCAGGTCTCTCAGTCCCAGCTGTGCTTCAAGATGTTCATGAAATGACGATCCGGCAGAAAAGGGGATTTCAGCTCTCTTTTCATCATCTTTGCTGTAGTTGCTTGTTTGCAGCCTGTAATCGGGAATCTCATCATCCTCGATATAGTCATCGAGAGTAAATTCTTCCTGGTCCCTGTCCTTTTCTTCAAAATTATCATCCTCGGGTTCTTCAGCGGATATCTCCTCATCTTCAGTTCCTTCTTCAAGGGCAGGATTCTCCTCGAGCTCCTTCTTTATCCGTTGTTCAATCTGTAAAGTAGGGATCTCCAGCAGCTTTATCATCTGGATCTGCTGCGGCGAAAGCTTCTGAAGCAATTTCTGCTGTAACTTCTGCTTTAACATCCTCCTTACTCAACAATTATTAAACGGAATAGCATCATTAAAATTCTGCGTTTTTAGGTGTTCTTGGGAAAGGAATGACATCACGAATATTTGACATACCGGTTACAAACTGGATCATTCTCTCAAATCCGAGCCCGAAGCCGCTATGAGGCGCAGTTCCGAATTTCCTTGTTTCAAGGTACCACCAGAGATCTTTTTCAGGCAGTTTCAGCTCCCTGATGCGTGACAGAAGCTTTTCGTGGATCTCTTCTCTCTGTGAACCGCCGATTATCTCACCAATCCCGGGGAACAGCACATCCAATGCCCTCACGGTCTTTCCGTCATCATTCTGTTTCATATAGAATGCCTTGATATCCTTCGGGTAATCAGTGAGTATTACCGGCCGTTTGAAATGTTTCTCAACAAGATATCTCTCATGTTCTGCCTGGAGGTCTCTTCCCCAGCCGACAGGGTATTCCCATTTTTCTCCTGAATCGACAAGTATCTTAACAGCGTCAGTATATGTCGTCCTCACAAACTCATTATCGATTACAAACCTGAGTCTCTCAAGCAAGCCTTTGTCAATCATGTTATTCAGGAATTCAAGATCATCATGGCAGTTGTCAAGCGCATACCTGATAAGATATTTTACGAATTCCTCTGCAAGATCCATGTTATCATTATTGTCATAGAAAGCCATTTCAGGCTCGACCATCCAGAATTCTGCAAGATGGCGCGGTGTATTCGAATTCTCAGCCCTGAATGTCGGTCCGAATGTATAGATCTCACCCAGAGCAAGTGCTCCAAGCTCTCCTTCAAGCTGACCGGAAACAGTCAGGTTTGCAGGCTTGCCGAAGAAATCAAAACTGAAATCAACTGCACCTGTTTCTGTGCGGGGTACGTTTGCGAGATCGAGTGTTGTAACATGAAACATCTCTCCGGCACCTTCAGCATCGCTTCCTGTAATGATAGGAGTGTGAAGATAAAAGAATCCTTTATCGTTGAAATAATTATGAATTGCGAATGAAATTGCATGCCTTATTCTCAATACTGCACCAAAGGTGTTTGTTCTGGGACGCAGGTAAGCTATTTCCCTGAGGAACTCCATTGAATGTCCCTTCTTCTGCAGAGGGTATGTTTCAGCATCGCTTTTTCCAAGAAGCTCAATAGAGGCCGCCACTATCTCCACATTCTGTCCCTGTCCCTGTGATTCAACAAGCTTCCCTGTGACAGCAATACATGCCCCGGTAGTGATATCCTTCAAAAGATTTTCATCAAATGAAGCAGTTTCAGCAACTATCTGAATGTTTCTGATGGTAGATCCGTCATTCAGGGCAATAAAGGCAATATTCCTGTTTCCCCGTTTTGTTCTCACCCACCCTTTCACCAGCACATCTTCACCTGTTTTGTGGGAGGATAACAATGTTTTGATCTTTGTTTGTTTCATTGTCAAAAAAATATAGCCCCAAAATTAATAAATTGTTAGTCGCAAACCTCCATTCCGGATCTGTAATGCAATATAATGGCACCATTTTTGTTCGAAAGAAGCTTTTTTTTCATAATTTTTCACAGATATAGAAATATTTCCAGGTTCAGGGAGTTTTAATAATAAATCCGGTATCTGATCTTTTGAAACGGTTTGAATATTGTTAAATTCTGAATAACTTTGAGTATAATTTGATAATAAATACCAATTATGGAAGAGAGTAAGAAGCTTATAGTTGTACCATGGGATTTTACTCCTGTTGCTGAACATGCGCTTGCACATGCTGCTAAAATAAGCCGTATGGTAAGGGATGAGGTATGCCTTCTTCATATTGTTGACAAGGGGATCAAGCCTAAGGAGGAAGGAGAAAAGAAAGTACTCATCCGGCATGTTGCTGACGAGAACAGCAAAAAATTCAACATGCCGATCGGTGCTGAAATTTCGAAGGGAAGCATTTTCACTGCAATTGCTGGATTTGTAAATGATAAAAGTGCCAGCCTTGTGGTGATGGGCACACATGGCATGAAAGGAATGCAGAAACTAACCGGCAGCTGGGCTCTGAAAGTTATTGTGAAATCAAAAGTGCCGTTTATAGTTGTCCAGGATCCGCCTGCTGACCAGGAAAGGTATCATAATATTGTCTTCCCCGTTGATTTCAGAAGGGAAAATAAGGAGAAAACCCAGATGGCAATTTACATGGGTAAGTATTTTGACTCAAAAGTTCATATACTCGTTACCACTTCTACAGACATGAGCCTTATTAAGAAAACAAAGATAAACCTCAATTTTGCGATCAGATATCTCATTCAGAATAATATTGATTATGAGATACATGAGATCCCCAGAGGCAACTTTGCAGAGCAGACACTTGACTTTGCCCAGAGAATAAATGCCGACCTTATACTTATTATGACCACAAAGAACATAACATTTGCTGATTATATGGTAGGAGCATCAGAGCAATATATAATTGCCAACAGCTCCAAGATACCGGTATGTTGTGTTAATCCGAGAACCTCTTTTGCAAAGTCGGGACAGTTTATGGGCGGCTGGGGCGATTAGAACCTGATGGCGAAATAATAAAGGTGGAAAATATTGCCACCAGCAGTGAAAAAACAAATGTTGTAAGCCTTGCAGGTATTCCTTTTGCTGTAAATGCAGAAGTAATGACTGCAAGCTTTTTTTCATCTCCCGTATCTTCAAGATTGTTTTTAAGAGCAGTTTCAAATTTTGTCGAACTTACAAATCTATGACCCTCAAGGATCAGCAGACTTTCTTTTTCCTGATCATTAATAATACTCTGATTTACAAGAAATTCTGTTTTTGATTCAGTAACCCTGTAATGCTGTTCAAAACCTCCGCTTATCCAGAAAACTGTGAAAATCAAACCTGCAGCAACAGTCATAACTGCCGCTTTCCCGTGAAACCGTTTCCAGAATAAGGTAAAGAGTATTACCACTGAAAATGTGCATCCTATGCCCGCCCAGACATAACTGACAATGGTGAAAATAAGCTTTGATGGCGAGATGTAAGAGAGGATAAG
>CAYWEQ010000023.1:0-17924 GCA_964457185.1 uncultured Rikenellaceae bacterium | reverse complement strand
TTCCTTCCCTGGTAAACTCCCCATAAAATCAGGAGTGTGATATAAGTTACGACTACAACTAATACTACTGGCTGAAAACCCATGATGCAGGATTTAAAGTATCTCTATCCAAAATTAATAATAATTGGGCTTTAGCCCAATTTTCAGAGCCTTGTTAAAATAGCACACTTATGTTATCTTAGCATTCTTAGAGCAATGATGGTTTGTAGGCTATGTCAATTGTAGTTCAGGAAGTTACAAAACTCTATGGTGAGCAGAAAGCTCTTGATAATGTCTCCTTTGAAGTAAAGACCGGAGAGATCGTTGCTTTTCTTGGCCCTAACGGGGCAGGAAAAACGACAATGATGAGGATCATCACCGGATTTATTCCGGCTACTTCGGGTTCAGTGTTTGTCAATGGTATTAAAGCGTCTGAAGATAATACTGAAATAAAGAGAAATATAGGTTATCTGCCTGAAAATAATCCCCTGTATCCTGAGATGTATGTAAGAGAATACCTTGGATTTGTGGCTTCCATATATAAATCAGGCAATTCAGTTAAAAAACAGATTGACAATATAATAGAAATTACCGGACTGACTACGGAACAGAAGAAGAAGATAGGATCCCTTTCAAAGGGATACCGGCAAAGGGTTGGTATTGCCCAGGCGCTTATACATAATCCGGGGGTTTTGATTCTTGACGAGGCAACAAGCGGCCTTGATCCAAACCAGATAATTGAGATAAGGAACCTTATCAGGGATGCCGGCAGGCAAAAGACAATACTGCTGTCAACACATATAATGCAGGAGGTAGAGGCGATATGCGACAGGGTAATCATTATAGATAATGGTGTTATTGTTATTAACGAGAAGAAAAGCGATATCTATTCAATAATAAAACGGCAGAGACAGATAGTTCATGTTGAGTTTGACAGGGAACCTGATGAACAGGCTTTAAAAAGTCTCGGAAATGTAGTCAAAGCCAGGCAGGTCAGATCATGCCTGTGGCTTGTTGAAGCTGAAGGAGAGGAAGATATACGGCCGGCTCTTTTTGCATTCGCAGTGAGCAACAGCCTGACAGTGCTTTCCCTTAAAAAGGAAGAAAGCAACCTCGAAGAGGTCTTCAGGCATCTTACAGGCGGATAATATTTTTATTTTACGGATTTTTTTATTTGCTTTGTGCCTTAATTATCTGGTGGAAAGATTTGAGCTGATTGCAACCACAGGAAAAAATGCTAAAATGCGGAAAATTCCTTTTTTCAATCAACATTCTTCCCATCTGTTGTTAAATATTAACTTATTAGAAGACAATGGGATATTTTTTTACTTCAGAATCAGTTTCAGAAGGGCACCCCGATAAGGTAGCCGATCAGATTTCAGATGCATTGCTTGACGAATTCCTTAAATGGGATCCGGAATCAAAGGTGGCATGCGAAACCTTTGTTACAACAGGACTGGTGGTCTGCGGAGGCGAGGTCCTGACTACAGGCTGGGTTGATGTCCAGGAAACAGCCCGCAGGGTGATCCGCAACATCGGTTACACAAAAGCAGAATACCGGTTCGATTGCGACTCGTGCGGTGTGATCTCTACGATACATGAACAATCATCTGACATCCGGCAGGGAGTGGTTCGTGAAAAACCGGAAGAACAGGGAGCCGGTGACCAGGGTATGATGTTCGGCTATGCATGCCGGGAAATGGATAATTATATGCCTCTCAGCATTGAGCTGGCACATTCATTTCTCCGGGAGCTGGCAGCAATCAGACGTGAAGAACGGTACATGAAATACCTCCGGCCTGATTCAAAATCGCAGGTGACCCTTGAATACGATGATAATAACAAACCACTGAGGATCGATACAATTGTGATCAGCACCCAGCATGATGAATTTATTCTTCCAAAAAACAAATCGCATGCTGCGGAAAAAAGTGCCGAAAAAGCTATGCAGAAGAAAATAAAGGAAGACCTGGAAGCAATTCTGATTCCGAGAGTCAAAAAATCACTTCCGGCAAGGATCCGGAAACTCTTCAGGGCAGATCTGAAACTTCTTGTTAATCCGACAGGCAAATTTGTTATCGGCGGTCCCCACGGAGATACAGGGCTCACCGGCCGTAAGATCATTATTGATACCTACGGTGGTCACGGAGCCCACGGTGGCGGTGCATTCTCAGGAAAAGATTCATCAAAGGTAGACAGGTCGGCCGCGTATGCAGTACGACATATAGCCAAGAATCTGGTTGCAGCAGGCGTCTGCGACCAGACTTTGATACAGGTTGCCTATGCGATCGGAGTTGCACAACCTGTCGGCTTATATGTAAATACTTTCGGAACAGCTTATGTAAAAAATGAAAAGGGGAAAATATTGAATGACGGGGAAATAGCCCGGAAGCTAAGCAAGCTTTTTGATATGCGCCCCTATTCAATCATCAAAAGACTGGGGCTCAAAAACCCGGTGTTTTCACCTACAGCATCATACGGACATTTCGGCCGTGATCATTTCGTCAGGAATGTGGAAGTTTATTATGAGGTTCCGGGAAGTAAGCCGAAGATAGTAAACGGAAATGGCAAGAAAGCATGGATGAAAAAGGTTGAATTCTTTACCTGGGAGAAGCTGGATTATGTTGATAAGATAAAAAAAGCATTTAAGATTTAACCCCCCAACCCCCCTAAAGGGGGGCTATAAACCCATAAGGAAATTTCTAAAGGTAACTGGGTTTCGAACCCCCTTTAGGGGGTGGACCGCTTTAGCGGGCCGGGGGTATTTCCCCGGGGGTCAGAATGCTGCCTTAACAATCCTGGCAATATTATCCGACCGGCCGAGGGTATAATAATGTATACCGGGAACCCCCTCTTTTATAAGCTCCCTTGATTGCATCGTCGCCCATTCAATCCCGACCTCCCGGGCTTCTTTATCTGTCGAGCATCTTTTTATTGCCGAAACAAGATCACCTGGAACATCAATATGAAAAGTCTGAGGCAACAACTTAATATCATTTAACGTTGATATTGGCTTCAGCCCTGCTATTACCGGAACATTTATTTCCATCTTTTTGCATTCATCCCTGAACCTGAAAAATTTACTGTTATCAAAAAACATCTGAGTCACAATATAGCTTGCCCCCGATTCAACTTTGTTTCTCAGGTTCTCCATATCTGTATGAATGTTGGGCGCCTCAAAATGCTTTTCAGGATAACCGGCAACACCGACACAAAAATTAGTAGAGATAGTATCTACAAGTGATTCTTCAAGATACCTGCCCTTATTCATGTTCACGATCTGTTTTACAAGCTCATAGGTATGAGTATGTCCGTCTTTTTCAGGGATAAAGGACCGACTGCCCCTCTGCGGATCTCCCCTGAGTGCCAGGACATCATCAATGCCGAGGAAATTCATTTCTATCAGCACATTTTCAGTCTCTTCCCTGGTAAATCCGCCGCACAGAATATGGGGAACAACAGTGATATTATATTTATATTTTACTGCAGCCGCAAGTGCAATGGTTCCCGGCCTGAGCCTGGTCACCCTTTTCTCAAGCAGACCGTCAGTCCTCTCTTTATATGTTATCTCATTTCTATGGGTTGTGAAGTTAATATAGGCAGGCCCAAACTCTATCAGCCTGTCAATTGCCGTATAGACTCTATCAATACTGTGTCCTTTAAGCGGGGGCAGCAGCTCAAATGTGAATAATGGTCTTCTGGAATTTTTAATCTTATCTATAACGCTCATATTCAATATATTATAAATTGGGTGCGAGCCATCTCGCAGCTTCATCAATTGTCATGTTCTTTCTTGAGGCATAATCTTTCAGCTGATCCTGCCCGATCTTCCCTATATTGAAATAGGAGGAAGCAGGATGTGAAAATATATAACCGCTTACCGATGCAGGAGGTGTCATTGCATAATTCTCCGTCAGTCCGGCTCCGATCGTCTTTTCTGCATCAAGGAGATCAAAAAGAACACGTTTTTCGGTATGATCGGGACATGCAGGATAGCCGGGAGCAGGTCTTATACCTCTGTATTTCACTGCCAGCATCTCTTCTACAGTAAGGTTTTCATCCTGTGCAAAGCCCCAGTATTCCTTTCGTATCTTCTCATGAAGCCATTCTGCGGAAGCCTCAGCTATACGGTCGCTAAGTATACGTATCATAATGACGGCGTAATCATCATCCTTATATTTGCTGATTACATTTTCATTGATAAAGGCAGATACGACAAAAACTCCAAGGTTATCAACCTTGCCGGAAGATTCGGGTGCAATGAAATCTGCAAGAGACAGATTGGGAACACCCTTTTCCTTCTGTTCCTGGTTCCTGAGGAACCTGAAAACAGCTTTTGGATTATTAGTTCCCCCTTTGAAGAGCCTGTCCCGCGACAGCGGGAGGGAGAGGGGGATGTTTTCAGGATATACTTTAACATCATCACCATCCGAAACAGCCGGGTATAAACCAAATACTGCTTTTGCTTCAATTATCTTCCGGCTTATTATTTCATTAAGGTAAAACTGTGCATCATCGTACAGTTTCCTTGCTTCACTGCCTTTTACCGGATCACTGAAGATGGCAGGATATTTACCCGACAGCTTCCATGCAAAGAAAAAGAAAGTCCAGTCGATATAATCTACCAGTTCTTTCAGATCGAGTTCATAAAGAACATGATGTCCCGGTTTCAAAGGTTCAGTCAGTTCCGTCTTATTCCAGTCAGTGAAGAGTTTGTTTTCTCTTGCCTGGTTTATTGTCAGCAGTTTTCTTTCCTCGCGCCTTGACTTATGCTCATCCCTCATCCTGCTGTATTTTGCTGAAACCGAAGAAACATACTGACTGTTATCATCACGGAGAAGCTGGGAGATCACCCCTGCAGCTTTGGATGCATCCTTTACATGGATGACAGGCCTGGAGTATGCCGGTGCAATTTTAACCGCGGCATGTATCTCAGAAGTGGTAGCCCCGCCGACAAGCAAAGGCAGGGTTAATTTCCTGCGCTCCAGCTCTGATGCTACATGGACCATTTCTTCGAGTGATGGGGTGATCAATCCGCTGAGACCTATAATATCAGCATTTTCTGTGATTGCGGTATCGATGATCTTTTCAGAAGGGACCATTACGCCAAGATCAATCACTTCATAATTGTTGCATGAAAGGACCACACCGACAATATTCTTACCGATATCGTGAACATCTCCTTTTACTGTCGCCAGAAGGATCTTCCCGGCTGTTTTCTTCTCCCGGCTTTTACTCTCTTTTTCAATATATGGTGCCAGCTTTGAAACAGCTTTTTTCATGACCCTGGCACTTTTTACTACCTGCGGAAGAAACATCTTTCCGGATCCGAAAAGATCGCCCACTTCATTCATACCTCCCATCAGGGGACCTTCAATAAGTTCCATGGATCTGGAAAAAAGAGAACGTGCCTCTTCAACATCCTGTTCAATATGTTCATCAAGACCCCTGATAAGGGAGTGTTTTATACGGTCAATTACCGGCAATGATCTCCATTCATCGCTTTTTTCCTCTTTTTTAGCTTCGCTTTTTAACCCTTCGGCAAATTTTACCAGCCTTTCAGTTGCATCCTTTCTCCGGTTCAGTACAACATCTTCGGTAAGTTCAAGGAGATCCTGAGGTATTTCACTGTAAACCTGTAACATACCCGGATTTACAATACCCATATCCAGGCCTGTCTTTATGGCATGGAACAAAAACACTGAATGCATTGCCTCACGCACCCTGTCAATTCCCCTGAAAGAAAAAGAGAGATTGCTAATGCCGCCGCTCACTTTTGCATATGGCAGATTTTGTTTTATCCACTGCGTTGTGCGGATAAAATTCACTGCGTAATTATTATGTTCTTCTATGCCTGTGGCAACAGCCAGCACATTAGGATCGAATATCAGATCCTCGGGAGGAAATCCCATTTTGTCAACCAGCAGGCGGTATGATCTTTCAGCCACTTCAATCCTGCGTTCATAGGTATCCGCCTGACCTTTTTCGTCAAAAAGCATTACCACTGCAGCAGCGCCGTATTTCCTTATCAGGCGTGCATGATGAAGAAATACCTCTTCTCCTTCCTTCAGGCTTATTGAGTTCACAACTGATTTGCCCTGAATGCATTTCAATGCAGATTCTATTACATTCCACCGGGATGAATCTATCATCAGCGGAAGCTTTGCTATGTCAGGTTCCGACATGATAAGATTAACGAATTTCACCATCGCCTTTTCTGAATCAAGCATTGCCTCATCCATGCAAATATCGATTACCTGGGCCCCTCCTTCAACCTGGTTACGTGCAATTGCCAGTGCTTCACCATATTTCTCCTCCTGTATGAGCTTTGCAAATTTTCTGGAACCCGACACATTTGTCCTTTCCCCTATATTTACAAAGTTTGTTTCCGGAGTTATTGTCAATGTTTCCAGTCCGCTGAGCCTTGTAAACCTGGTAATTGCCGGTCTTACCCTGGATTTGTATTTTTTTGCCCCGTCGGCGATCTTCCTGATATGCTGTGGTGTGGTTCCGCAGCATCCTCCTATGATATTCACCCATCCCTCTTTCATGAAATCTTCAGTCACTGAGGCCATGAACTCAGCCGACTGGTCATATTCACCAAACTGGTTCGGAAGCCCTGCATTAGGATGTACTGATACATAAAAGCCTGATTTTGCTGAGAGTTCCCGGACAAATGGTCTGAGCTGCTCTGCGCCAAGCGCGCAATTCAGCCCAATACTGAATAGCGGGAAATGCGATACTGAAATGAGAAATGCTTCAAGGGTCTGACCTGTCAGGGTTCTTCCGCTGGCATCAGTTATTGTGACAGAAACCATTACAGGAAGCCTGGTATTTTTTTCCTCAAAAACAGATTCAATCGCAAAAAGAGCTGCCTTACAATTCAGGACGTCAAAAATTGTTTCAACCATCAGAATATCAACACCTCCGTCAATCAGTCCCCTGACCTGCTCAGAATATGCTTTGACAAGATCATCAAAGGTTACGGACCTCGCCCCGGGATCATTTACATCAGATGACATGGAAGCCGTACGGTTTGTAGGGCCAAGGGTCCCTGCGATAAAGTGTTCATTATACACTTCTTTATTCTCAAAACCTGTAATTGCCTTCCTTACCAGCCCGACCGACTCGAAATTCATGTTGTAAACCTGATCCTCCATGCCGTAATCAGCCATTGATATCCTGTTGGAATTGAAGGTATTTGTAGTGATAATATCAGCACCAGCCTCAAGATAACCTTTATGGATGTTCAGGATTATCTCCGGATTGGTCAGAGACAGCAGATCATTATTACCTTTCTGAGGTTTCGGATGATCCCTGAAAGCAGTTCCGCGATAATCATCCTCCTGAAGCCCATGTTTCTGGATCATGGTACCCATTGCACCATCGAGGACCAGGATACGCTGCTGAATTATGTTTTCGAGTAATGAGTTCATGACGTTTAATTTATTCCCTTTCTTCCAGTATTCACAATAAAAACATCCATCAGGGGAAGTTGTTCCCTTAATTCATATAATCTGTTCAGATTTATTATTCCAATCGCATACTTGTACAACCTGCTGCTAAAGTATTCCGACACTTCCTCAAATCCAAATAAATCTTTATCCTTTTCAGTGTTATACCTTAAGTAGATTTCCAGCCTGAAGTTGCGTGTATAATCCGTGACGGTCCCCTGCTGGTATTTTTTATATTCATACTTGTATCCGTATGAGTTGGCAGAAATGTCAGACAATACAGCACTTCCCGTTGCATGACCCCCGGCACCTTTGCCTGAAAAGAATTGCTTATCGGCGAAAGCAGCCTCTGTGATCACACCATTATATTCATTATCAACATTATAAAGGTATTTGTCAGGAGAAATAAATCTCGGGAGGACAAAACTTGTGATTGTATTTTCATTGGTTTTTCCCACGAAGGGTACAAGTTTTATTTTTAATCCTTTTTCTTTTGCATACTGGATATCAAATTTTGATATTTTGCTTATTCCGTAGTGAAATACCTCCCCTGGATCCAGGAACAAGCCATATGCATGCCCGGTTATGATACAAAGCTTGAACTTTGCATCCCATCCGTCAACATCCAGTGTGGGATCCGACTCTGCAAATCCTTTTTCCCTTGCTTCATTAAGAGCAATATCATATTCGATTCCCTGGTTATGCATAAGTGTAAGAACATAATTCGTTGTACCGTTGAGAATGCCTCTCAGGGAGTATAACAGTTCGTTATCATAATATTCTTCAAGGTTTCTGATGATAGGGATGCTTGCTCCTGCTGACGCTTCATACAGGAGCGACACCTTGTATTTTTCCTGCATATCAACGAGTTCCTTAAAGTGATTTGCCACCATAACCTTGTTTGCCGAAACCACATTCTTGCCTTTTTTCATAGCTGTTGTCACGATCTTGAATGCCGCATCGGCATCGTCAATCAGCTCAACAACAAGATTGATTGACGGATCATTGAGAATGTCATTCTTGTCAAACGTGAAATTCGACATAGGTATCCTTCTCTTTTTCTTCCTGTCCTTTACACAGATCCTTACTATGTCGGCTCTGAAGCCCTTGCTGCTGTTCAGTACATCATGCAATCCCTGTCCCACACAGCCGTATCCGAACATTCCAATTCTTAATTTTTCTCTTGTCATTGTTTTCTTAGTTTGAATTATTTTACTAGAATTTCCTGACGACATCTGTAACGATGTCCGTTTCTATCAGGAAGCCGTCATGTCCGTAAAATGAATCTATCTCAATGTATTCTGCATTTTCGGTATTTGCAGTTATGAATTTCTGATCATCAGTAGGGAAGAGGAGATCTGATTTTATCCCCACGCACAGGACTTTTGCCTTAATGCTTTTAAGGGCAGTCACTATCCCTCCTCGTCCTCTGCCGATGTTATGGGTATCGGAAAGGCATGTTAAGCACCAGTAAGAATAGGGATTGAACCTCTTTACCAGCTTTTCGCCCTGGTAAGCCTGGTATGAAGCTGCTTTAAAGGAAGTAAGCTTTTCATCATCCTCTTCCTGCTGGGTTTTGTTATAGGCGGCCATTGTCCTGTAGCTGATCAGGGCAATTGATCTTGCAGCTTTAAGTCCTTTTTTGCCGCCATCGGGATCACCTGATGTAAAAGTATGATCGGCCTGCATTGCAAGCCGCATCGATTCGCTGAAAGCCAATGCCCATGGTGTCTGCCTTGCTCCTGAAGCCAGCAGAATCAGCCTTTGAATAAGTTCTGGGAACATGATGCTGTACTCAAGCGCCTGATATCCGCCGATGGATGCTCCGATGATCGTATGTATCCCTTTTATCCCAAGATGATTTCTCAGTATCTCATGGACATTCACAAGATCCCTGACTGTAATAAGGGGAAATCTGTGCAGCCAGGGTTTTCCTGTTTCAGGATTTACCGACGCGGGGCCGGTTGTCCCGTAACATGAACCGAGAACATTGGCACATACTATATAATACTTCTCAGGATCAAACAGCAGTCCTTTGCCCACCATACCCGGCCACCACGCTTCAACATCCGAATTGGCGGTAAGGGCATGGCATACCCATATCACATTATCAGCTTCAGTATTGAGCCGGCCCCATGTATTATATGCAATTTCCAGGGATGGCAAAGCCGCTCCGGTCTCAGTCTTAAACGGTTGATTATATTTCAGTGTCTTCATTAAATTACCTGTTTGAATGCCTGTTCAAAATCATAAATGATATCATCGATATGCTCCAGTCCTACAGAAACCCTGAATAATCCGGGTTCAACGCCTGCTGCAAGCTGATCTTCAGCGGAAAGCTGGGAATGAGTCGTTGCTGAGGGCTGAATTATAAGAGTCTTCGCATCTCCGACGTTTGCAAGATGACTTACAAGATCCAGATGCTCAACCAGTTTTGCAGCTCTCGGCTTTTCAGCTTTCAGTACAAAGCTCAGAACACCTCCGGCACCCTTTGGCAGATATTTTTGTGCCAGCCTGTAATGCTGATCGCCGGGCAATCCGGGGTAATTGACTTTTTCTACACATGGCTGCTTTTCCAGCCATTCGGCAAGGGCAATTGTATTCTGAATATGCCTCTCCATCCTGAGTGAAAGCGTCTCAAGCCCCTGAAGCAGAAGGAAAGAATTAAAGGGACTAATGGCAGGACCCAGATCCCTCAATCCTTCAACTCGTGCTTTTACGATGAATGCAATATTGCCTGAGTGTGACTTCTCTGAAAATAATTCGCCAAAGATCAACCCGTGATAACCTTCAGATGGCTCGGTAAAGAGAGGGAAGTTGCCGTTATTCCAGTTGAAATTGCCGGCATCGACAATAACTCCGCCTATGCTGGTACCATGTCCTCCGATCCATTTAGTGGCAGATTCGACCACAATATTGGCTCCGAATTCTATAGGACGGCACAAATAGCCGCACGCCCCGAATGTGTTATCCACAATCAGGGGAATACCATATTTTACAGCCAGTGTTGAAAGTGCCTCAAAGTCAGGGATATTGAAGCCCGGATTACCGATTGTCTCAACATAAATTGCTTTAGTATTTTTATCGATAAGCGATTCAAAGGAGTGAGGCTCCAGGTTCTTTGCAAACCTGGTTTCGATACCTAAACCGGGAAATGTTACTTTGAACTGGTTAAAGGTTCCACCATACAGGTACGGCGAACTAATAAGGTTTTCATCCTTCCTTATGATTGTTGAGAGAGCAATGAATTGTGCAGCATGACCTGATGCCACTGCCAGTGCAGCAACGCCGCCCTCAAGTGCCGCAACCCTCTTCTCAAAGACATCCGTTGTGGGATTTTGTATCCGTGTATAGATATTCCCGGGTTCTGTAAGGTTAAAAAGATCTGCTGCATGTTTTGCATTTTTAAAAACATATGATGATGTCTGGTAAAGAGGAACTGCCCTGGAGTGAGTCTCCTTATCAGGGTGATGTCCTGCATGTACCTGTAAAGTCTCAAAGTGTATTTTTCTCTTTTTCATTTTGATATTATTGTATTGATATTATTCTTCCTGCTGACAGGTATAATAATCCTGTCATAGCAATGATCCGGCTACACAATAAAGGTTGATTATTTCCAAATCAGGATCCTTACCGGCGCATGTCCATAGGCATGAACGGCATCGTCAGATTCTTGCGGGTCAGATGAAATGATTTCATGGTTTCCGTGTTTATTTTTATCATCTCCCGGCTTTTCCGGGATTAGGTTTTGGCACCGTTCTCCCGATAAACCGGGATTGGTTGCCAGGGTTTCTCAGAGCCTAATCTCTCCGCCCTTCTTAATAAAAACCAAACACCCTTGATTGGAAGGAATATTTGATTTGTGGGGACAAATATATAAAGGAATTTGGAAAATACAAAAAAAAATGCCCCTAATCCCTTCAGGGGGTTTGGGGGCTAATTATAAAGATTTACCTTACTTTTGTTATATTAATCATTTTTGCTCATGGATAACAATTTTACAATCTATAACAGCCTCACCCGAAAAAAGGAACGCCTCGAACCTCTTCATCCGCCGTTTGTCGGATTATATGTCTGCGGACCTACGGTTTACAGCGATGCCCACCTTGGCCATGCAAGACCTGCAGTAACATTCGACCTGCTTTACCGATACCTTTTGCATCTGGAATATAAAGTCCGATATGTACGTAACATAACTGATGTCGGGCATCTTGAAAATGATGCTGACGAAGGCGAGGATAAGATTGAAAAAAGGGCTCGTCTGGAACACCTGGAACCTATGGAAGTGGTACAGAAATACATAAACACTTTCCAGACGAACATGGAGCAGCTTAATACCCTGCATCCCTCAATTGAACCAAGGGCGTCAGGACATATCATTGAACAGCAGGAACTTATTAAAAGCATATTGAAGAATGGATATGCGTATGAAACAAATGGTTCGGTATATTTTGATGTAGATAAATACAGTAAGAAATATAATTACGGAAAGCTGTCAGGACGTGTCCTTGATGAATTACAGACCAATACCCGGAATCTTGAAGGGCAGGATGAAAAACACGGTCCTTTTGATTTTGCATTATGGAAGAAAGCGACTCCCGAACATCTTATGAGATGGCCATCACCATGGAGTGACGGATTCCCCGGATGGCATCTTGAATGTTCTGCCATGAGCACAAAATATCTTGGTGAAGTATTCGATATTCATGGAGGAGGCATGGATCTGCAGTTTCCGCACCATGAATGTGAAATTGCCCAATCAACAGCTGCCCAGGGAAAGGAGTCTGTTAGGTACTGGATGCATAATAACATGATCACGATCAACGGTCAGAAAATGGCCCGTTCACTCAATAATTTTATTACCCTCGATCAGTTCTTTTCCGGTAATCATCCAGTGCTGCAGCAGGCATATAGTCCGATGACAATCAGGTTCTTCCTTCTCCAGGCACATTACCGCAGCACTGTTGATTTTTCCAACGAGGCACTCCTGGCAGCGGAAAAAGGATTTCAAAAGCTGATGAAGGCAAATGAAACCCTGGCCAGGCTGAAACCATCCCTTTCATCTTCAGTTGATATTTCCTCACTTAAAGCAAAATGCTATGAGGCAATGGATGATGACCTCAACAGCCCGGTGCTGTTATCATATCTTTTTGAAGGAGTCCGGTATATTAATGCTGCCAGCGATGGAACTGAAAGACTCTCCCCGGGCGATATTGAAGCCATGAAAAACCTTTTTGAAACATTCATCTTTGAAGTACTGGGACTTAAGGATGAAGAGGGCGGAAAATCAGGAGATAAACTTACTGACGACCTGATGAAGATCATTATTGATCTGAGACAGGATGCAAAAAACAGAAAAGAGTGGGGGATATCGGATAAGATAAGGGAGGAGCTTAGAAAGGCAGGGATCATTCTGAAGGATATGAAGGATGGTGCTGAATGGGAGGTTGAGTGATTTGTTTTGGGAGTATGCCCCCCCTGTGATCCCCCCCTGAGGGGGGATAAAAGGCTTTAGATTAATAAGTTAATGTTATGATTGGAGAGGAGAAGAAGGAGTTAAGAAGGAAAGCCAGGGAATTAAGAAACAATATGACCAAAGCCGAAATAATACTTTGGTCAAGAATAAGATCAAAACAAATAAATGGTTATAAATTCAGAAGACAATATCCTGTCCTTGATTTTATTGCTGATTTTTATTGTCATGAATTGAAATTGATAATTGAAGTTGACGGTGAAGTCCATACTTTACCAAAGTAAAAAAAAACCGATGAGTATCGAGATAAAATTCTAAAAATTAATGGTTATCATGTTCTTCATTTTACAAACCATGAAATTGAAACTGACTTAAAACACTCAATATCAAGAATAAGACTCTTTTTAAATGAAATTTTGTCCCCTTCCCAGGGGGACCACGGGGGTAAATAAAATGATTAACAAAATTATAAATACTAATCTGTCCCCCTCCCAGGAGGACCATAGGGGGTTCTTTTACACGTCTACACCTATCCTAATTGGTTCCATACCCCTGGGCGGTACATATCCCGTTCGCATCCAGTCAATGACCAGCACCAACACGCTTGACACCCGTGCATCCGTTGCCCAGTGCATAAGGATCATAGAGGCAGGTGCAGATTTTGTAAGGCTTACCGCACAGGGTGTAAGAGAAGCACAAAACCTTGAAAACATTAAGAAAGAACTGCATAAAGCAGGTTTCAACACGCCTCTTATCGCTGATATACACTTTAATCCTGCCGCTGCTGAAACAGCTGCAAAGATTGTCGAAAAAATCAGGATAAATCCCGGTAATTATGCAGATAAAAGAGCAGCTTTCCAAAAAACGGAACTCACTGATAAAGAATATGAAGAGGAGCTGGAACGTATACATGAACGTCTTCTTCCGCTTATTGATATATGCCGGCAGAACAATACAGTAATACGTACCGGCATCAATCATGGTTCACTCTCCGACCGGATTATGACCCGGTATGGAAACACTCCTGAAGGAATGGTAAGGTCAGCTGCCGAATTTATCAGGATATTCCGTTCGGAGAATTTTAATAACCTTGTGCTTTCCATGAAATCTTCGGATACTAATATTATGGTAGAAGCCAACCGGTTGCTGGTTGGTGTAATACAGAAAGCAGGAATTGCTTACCCAATCCATCTGGGTGTTACTGAGGCTGGTGAAGGTGAAGATGGAAGAGTGAAATCAGCAGCAGGGATAGGCGCCCTTCTTTCTGAGGGTATTGGAGATACCATAAGAGTGTCATTAAGTGAAGATCCGGAGCATGAGATACCGGTTGCAAAAGAAATACTGCAATTTCTCGGAGGATCAAAAGGACGGGTAACAAATCCAGTCAGATCACAGGGTTTTAAAGTCAGGGATGGACTTTATAAACCTGAAGTCCTGACATATTCTGATGGCAGATACCTGAATGAAGACAGCAAACCGTTCCAGGGAGAAATGCTGATTTTCAGCTTTAAAACTCCTCCGCTTCTGTCAGACGAATCGGAGAAGAAAATTTATCTCAGCCCCGTTTTCTCGGAAGATGATCCTGAGAAGCTCGTCATTGATGCCGCTGCATTGCTTGGACGGTATTTCATCTTTAAACAGGCAGACGGGATTTGTATCACCAACAGCGGCAAGGTTCAGGGAGAAAAACTGAAAGAACTGTCATTCTCCATTTTACAGGCAACGGAAGCGAGAATAACACGGAACCGGTATATTTCATGCCCCACCTGCGGCCGTACAAAGTTCAACCTTCAGGATGCTGTTAAGAAGGTTAAAGAGGCAACCGGCCATCTGACCGGACTTAAGATCGCAATTATGGGATGCATCGTAAACGGACCCGGAGAAATGGCAGGAGCTGATTACGGATACGTGGGAGCGGGAGAAGGGAAAGTGCATATTTACAGGAGTATTGTACCTGTAAGAAAAAATGTGCCGGAAGAGGATGCTGTTGAGGAATTGCTGAAAATTATTGAAGAAGATCAAGAACCCCCGCCACGCTAAAGCATAGCCCCCCTTTAGGGGGGATGGGGGGTCGGATCTACACCAACCTGTAGTCCAGCTGTTTCTTTTGCAGGTCAGCCCTTACAACTTCAATCGTAACCTTATCGCCGAGCGTATATACTTTTCCGGCTGACCGGCCTCTGATACAGTAATTATCCTCATCATACTCATAGTAGTCATCTCCAAGCTCACGGATGTTGACCATCCCCTCACACTGATTCTCAATAATTTCCACGTAAATGCCCCATTCAGTGACACCTGAAATGATCCCTTCAAATTCTTTGCCTGTCTTATCGCTCATATACTCTACCTGCTTGTATTTGACCGATGCTCTCTCCGCTTCGGCTGCCAGCCGCTCCATCTTTGATGAGTGTTCACACAGCTTTTCGTACTTTTCCTTTCCCCCGGGATTTTCATTATTCAGGTATTCTGTAAGCAGCCTGTGGGCCATCATATCCGGATATCGCCTTATAGGGGATGTAAAATGAGTATAATATTTAAATGCTAAACCATAATGTCCGATATTGTCGGTTGAGTATACCGCTTTGGCCATTGCTCTTAAAGCCAGCGTTTCAACTATATTCTGCTCTTTTTTGCCGGCCACGGCATTCAACAGCCTGTTCATTGCCTTTGGCAGAGATATTCTTTCGTCGTCAACCAGCTTGTAACCAAAACGGGTAATAAAATGACTGAAGCTTTCAATTTTTTCAGGATCGGGTTTGTCATGGATACGATAGACGAAGGTTTTTCCCTTTAATTTTTTCCCGACAAGTTCTGCTACATGCCTGTTTGCCAGCAGCATGAATTCCTCAATAAGCTGGTTTGCGGTGCCCATATCGCGGAACCTTATCCCCAGAGGTTTCCCTTCCTCATCAAGATCAAACTGCACTTCCGATCTTTCGAATAGAAACGCCCCTCCTGAAAAACGTCTTTTGCGGAGCTGTTGTGCAAGATCGTGGAGAACCAGTATCTGTTCCTTCATGTCGCCTTCTCCTGTGTCAATAACATCCTGCGCTTCCTCATATGAAAACCTCTTATCTGAATTGATGATAGTTCTTCCGAACCATTCATTTATCACCTCTGCTTTGTCATTCATCTCAAAGACAGCAGAATAGGTCAGCTTATCCTCAGATGGATTCAGTGAACAGATATGATTTGAAAGTCTTTCCGGCAGCATAGGCACTACCCTGTCAACAAGATAAACTGAAGTGGCTCTCTGTTTCGCTTCTTCTTCAGTGAGAGATCCTTGTTTTACATAGTGTGTAACATCAGCAATGTGTATACCAATTTCATGGTTGCCGTTTTCCAGTTTCCTGAGCGACAGGGCATCATCGAAATCACGTGCATCTGCAGGATCGATCGTAAATATGGGTACGTCACGAAAATCACGGCGTCCTTCAATATCATTTTCAGTTATCCCTGAAGGTATCTTTTCAGCATCTTGTTCAACATCTTCGGTAAAATGATAAGGAAGTTCATATTCCGCCAGTATGGAATGCATTTCTGTTTCATGCAGTCCCGGCTCACCGAGGACATTTATTATCTCTGCAACCGGATTTTTCGATTTAGGATCCCAGTCAATTACTTTTGCTACAGCTTTCTGTCCCTGCTTTGCTCCGTTCAGCTTTGATGACGGAATAAACAGGTCAAAAGGCATATTTTTATTGTCGGGAATGAGAAATGCAAAGTTGGGCATTATCTCAACAGTCCCTACGAATGAACTGCGCCATCTTTCAATGATCTCAACAACCTCGCCTTCAGGCCTGGAGCCCTTTCTCCTGGCAAAAAGCCATACTTTTACCTTATCACCATGAAGGGCTGTGCGCAGATTTCTTGCCGACACGAAAACATCTTCCTCAATGTCATCGGAGGTGACAAATCCATATCCCATCCTGGTCATATCAACCGTACCGGTGATATAGCCACGGCTTGCCCTGACGCTGAATTTTCCCTGATAGATCTCCTTGATGGTACCTTTCTTTGTCAGTTCCCTTAATATTTCGGAGATCATCTGCTTTTCAGACGGATCATTGATGTTAAGTCTTTTGGCGATCTGCTTGTAGTTGAAACCCTGCTGAGGGCTTCCGGATAGTATTGTAACTATTTGTTCTGTGGCTGACTCCCTGGAAACCCCTGACCTCTTTATCCCCTTTCCCTTCTTCCTGCTCATAAATTTTGGTTTTTGCGAAGGTAAGAAAATGAACTATTATTTTTATAAATTTGATTTATAATATGATATATATGGCTGATCTGAAATCTGTCCCTTTACAATCACCTTCTGTCGTCACCAGGAAAACCGGGAATGAGTATATTCTGGTTCCCGTTACCGATAATATCGCTGACATGAACAGTGTCTATACTCTCAATGAAACCGGTGCTTTTCTCTGGGAACTTATTGACGGTGAAAACAACATTGAAGATATAATTGAAGCCCTAATAAGAGAATACGATATTGATGAAAAGACCGCAACAAATGATGTTTTAGAATTTATCAATGAGATGCGTAAGTATCTTATTATTAGAGAATAAAAAAAATATTTTTGCTACCAAGACACTAAGACACCAAGAAACACCAAGATATGTATCAAAAAATTTCAGAGGAAGAAGATAGGATAGGAAAGGAAATTGTAAATTCAGCCTATCATGTTCATAAAGAACTTGGTCCGGGTTTACTGGAAAAAGTGTTTGAAGTTTGTTTCTGCCATGTTTTAGAGCAAAAGGGGTTTGAGATAAAGAGACAGTTAGACATACCAATTGTCTTCGAAGGAATTACTTTCAATGAAGGTCTCCGATTGGATGTTTTAGTTAATGATTTGGTTATTTGTGAATTAAAAGCCCTTGAGAATGTAAATCCAGTTTGGGAAGCTCAACTACTAAGTCATCTTAAGTTAACGGGTAAACGATTGGGCTACTTAATTAATTTTAATGTTCCATTAATAAAGAATGGTATCAGGAGAATGGTTGTTTAATTCTTGGTG
>CAYWEQ010000022.1:0-25817 GCA_964457185.1 uncultured Rikenellaceae bacterium | reverse complement strand
ACCTGCGATTATCCGGCAAGTTTCATGCTGGTTGCATCAATGAATCCATGTCCCTGCGGCTTTCATAATCATCCTGAAAAAGAATGCATGTGCTCAGCCGGCATGGTTCAGAAATATCTTAACAGGATTTCCGGCCCGCTGCTTGACCGTATTGATATTCATATTGAAGTTGTACCGGTAAATTACGATAAGCTCTCTGATGCCGGAAAAATCGAAAAGTCTGTTGTTGTCCGTGAAAGGGTTGTCAGAGCAAGGGAAATCCAGACAAAACGCTTTTTATCAATAAAAGGGATCTATTCAAATGCACAGATGACACCATCGATGCAAAGAAAATACTGCCAGCTCGATGAGTCAGGCGGAAAGCTCCTGAAAACTGCAATGGAACTCAGAGGTCTCTCTGCAAGAGCCTACGACAGGATACTTAAAGTCGCCAGAACCATTGCTGACCTTGCTGAATCAGAGAATATCACTGCCGAACATATATCTGAAGCAATAAATTACCGCAACCTCGACAGGGAAGGCTGGGCTGGTTAATATTTCCTAAACAAGTTCCGTCTTATCTAAGATTCGTTGTATTTCGTTGCGTTTTAAAGTGAGATCATCAATAAGAGGCTTGCTGGTGACTGATTTTATACTGAAACGAAGTGTTCTGATACGCTCCCGGAAGATCTCCTGGTAAAACAGAACCATATAGCCAGCTAGCGGCACCAGCAATCCAAGCAGAAAACCTGTCCATCCTGCAAAAACACCTGCAAGGATAAGAAGAAGCGGGAAATAGATAAGATACAGAACAGTACCTGAACTTATATATACCGAACTGTAAAATCTTTTATCCCTTATAAGCTTGTCGCATACGGAATGCGGAATGATAAAGGGAAGAAGATTACTGATATATCCGGCAAGGAACAGCGGAAATCCTGCAATAACTGCAAGATATCTCAGCCAGCCCAGGTTCAGCCTTCTTGCAATGTTTTCATCCCTGAGCCTTCCGGAAGCAAGCATATCGGAATAGTTTTTTACTTTTTCCCTGAGAGCCTCTATTTCTTCCGGTGATTCTTTTGCCAGAAAATTGATTTTGTCTGCCACACTTTTTTCTGCTTTTCTCCTGTCATCGGTATCAAATCTCCACCTGAAAAAGGGAAGGATCATATTGTTCCTTTCCATCTTCAGAAGCTGTTCAGCAAGCAAGTCATTCTTTGGATCTTCAATAATTATGACTTCTTTGCGCAGACCGGCATCACATTTTTCATTAAAAGCAAGCAGCCCCCTGGCAGGGCTCTCCAGGTAGATGTCTTTTAACTCCTTGATACTGAATGGATCATGAAAATTTATCATGACTTCCTTCCGGAACTGTGCGGGATATGTGTAATTGATACCTACCGGTACAATATTTACATCAAGTCCGAATTTCTCCTCAGCTCCGAAAGCCAGCCTGGCAGTTCCTTTCCTTAGTTTCTGAAGACGCTTTTCCTGTATGCAGATGCCTTCTGAAAACATTATGAAATTCCCGTTTTTCCTTAGAATATTATAAATCCCGGTGAATGTCTCAAGGTTCTTATGCACATTCTCCAGTCCCTCCTCAATCCTGTATACGGGTGCAACATTAAGCTCCCGAAGACAGAATCTTGCAAAAGGTTTTTTGAACATATCTGCCCGCATGGTGAAATGTATAGGCTGGGGCAGATATGATCCGACAAGTATCCCGTCCACAAATGAATTCTGATGATTTCCAACAAAAAGCAAAGGTTTCTCAAGAGGTACTTTTTTCAGATTTGAATAAAAAATGCGCCTGAAAAAAACCCTGAAGGTAAAGGGAGGGACAATATACTTTAAGAATCTGGAAAACATTTATATAACCGGAATATTCACCCGGGAAATTTCTGGGCAAGGTATAAATAATAACAAAGTGTTTCCATGGGTATTAAGTCTTATTATTATTTTGACCATCATCTCTTACAGATGCGATGATAGCAATTGTAAATAATCATTCAGGTATCTGTATATCAAATGTATATGGGATTATACAGATCCATTTTTGATTTTTTTTGATAAGTAATCAAATTATTCTAATTTTAACTTCTCTAATCTGCGTGATCTTCTTTGCATGGATCTAATACAAAAGATCAGAAATAAAATGATGAAAGAACGCCTGATGTTTGTTTATCGGGGCGTTGTTACGAAAGATAATTCAGTTCCTCTTCTTATGCTGCTGGAAAAGGAGATGGAAAATTCGGAATTTGGATTTGTGGGAAGGAAAAGACTTTTCATGTTTGTACTGGAAAGCCTCCAGAATGTTTCAAGGCACAGTAACGACAGTCAGCATGCCAGTATGTCCCTCGTGATCTATTCAAAAGTAAACGGGGGCTATACAGTAACCACAGGGAATGTCATTTCGAGTTCAAACATCGTGGATCTTAAAAAACGCCTGGAAGAGATCAATAATCTTAATACAGGTGAAATCAGGAGTGTTTACCGGCAGATGCTGAGCAATTCCGAATTCAGCAATAAAGGAGGTGCGGGACTGGGCTTAATTGAAATGGCCAAGAAAACAGGCAATAGACTTGATTATGACTTTGTAAGACTGGATAATGAGAATTCATATTTTATCCTGAGCAAAACCGTTGATTCAGAAGGTGTTGGGATGCACTTCGGAAAGAAAGAAAAGCCATTTACCGGCAAAGCTGTTTCCCAGCTTGAAAAAATGATGTCAGAAAACAATATCTACCTGGTCTGGTCGGGACACATCACTCCCGAAGTGGGAAAAGAAGTGCTTTCTTTCACTGAGGCCCAGATGAATCAGAATGAAATCGAATCAAATCAGCGCAAAAAAGTCTTCAGCATTCTTGTTGAAATGCTTGAGAATGTTGCAAAATACAGTCCTGGCATAGAACCTGAAGAAAAATATGGTATGCCTGTAGCATTGATCAGGCTCAAGAATAAAACATACATGCTAACCACAGGGAACCTGATCCCGAATGATCAGGTAGCACATCTTAAAGAAAAACTGAACTCTATAAACAAGTACGACAGGGCCGGGCTAAAAGAATTGTTCAGAAAATCCCTTTCAGATCAGACTTCATGCGGCGACAGAACCGGGAATATGGGTCTTATTGATATGGCAAGGAAATCAGGAAGCAAACTTATTTTTGAGTTTATGAGGATCAACAGCCAGTATTCCTATTATACCCTGACTGTAAAAGTTGACTATAAGAACGTTTAGGGCAACATTCTGAGGATAAGATTGTTGCCGTCCCATACAGCAAAACTGCTGCTTGTTATCCAGTCGCCAAGAAAAACTAATTCTGCTCCCTCCTTCATCTTAAAAGTCATGGCCAGATGGCGATGACCATAAATGAAATAATCAATTCTTTCCTTTTCGAGAACAATCCGGGAATACCTGATAAGGTCTTCTTTCTCTTCTCCCATGAAATCTGTCGATATGCCCTTGCCCAGCCTTGAACTTAATGACCATCGATGTCCGAAACCTACACCCAGTGAAGGATGGAGAGCTGAATAGATGACCCTTAGAGGCTTATTACGAAATATTTTAAGGAGTATTTTGAAGCTTGTGTTTTGTGTACCGAGACCTTCCCCGTGGGCAAGATGGAATTTCTTCCCGTTAAAAGATGTTGTAAAAGGACCGGTATGTAATGTGATACCACATTCTTTTGAAAGATAATCGCCTAGCCACATGTCATGGTTCCCTGTGAAAAAATGGACCGGTATTCCTGAATCCGTTATTGAGGATACTGTACCCAGAAAACGGGTAAATCCCTTTGGAACTACAAGCTTATATTCCCACCAGAAATCAAAAACATCACCGAGCAGATATATCTCATCGGCTTCACGGGCAACCTCATTAAGCCATGCAATAACCTTTTTCTCACGCTCAAGAGGAGGTGCTCCTGCATTAAGCCCAAGATGAAAATCAGAGGCAAAGAATATTTTACCGGAATCAGCCAATTCTCAAATTCAGTTACGGAATATCTGGTTAAGTTTTATCTGCAGGTTCCTGCCATGAAGATTTGATCCGATAATGTTACCTTCCGGATCATAAAGATAATTCGCAGGAACAGTCTGGATATTATAAAGCATGGCATTTCTCGGATTGGCAGGATCATCTTCCCTTGTGCTTATCCAGGGGAGTTCATCAAATTTTACGGCAGTTCTCCATACAGATTCATCCTCGTCGAGGTTTACCTGGTAAATTTCAAATCCCCTTCTGCTGTAAAGTCTGTAAAATTCCTTTAACTGGAGATTATCCGCAACACATTCCCTGGAACGAGCGGACCAGAAAGAAAGAAGCACATATTTACCCCTGAGTGAGGAGAGAGCAATTCTTTTTCCATTAATATCCATAAGATCAGGGTCAAGCTTTACTTCAGGCAGCGAACTCGTCGCCCTCTGCAACTGCCTTGAGTTGAACAGACTCATTTCCTTTTCAAAATTGCTGACCAGCGCTTTTGTATGCCTTGACACAGGGTATTTTAGTTTCAGGGAATCTGCAACAATTTTAAGGTATTGAAGGTCGCGCATTTCATAGAGAACGTACGTCTCGTCATTTATTTTCTGGTAGAGAGCCTTTATTGAAGCCAGGGAGCTTATATTCCCTATAATGAACTCAATATTGAATCTTCTCTGAGCCTTTAATATTTCCAGATACTCCTTTTCAAGCAGAGGACCCTTCGTTTCAAAGCCGGGTTCCGTTAATGCCTTGTCGTAGACAATATCGAGGGAATCAATTTTACTTTTTGTTACAAGAAGCTTAAGGTCAAGCATTTGTACAAGTTCAGAGCCTTTGGACCCGGTGACTGAATAATTATTATAAAGATTATTCCCGCTAAAATTCATTATAATCTTTTCTCCGGGCTCTGCAAGGAGGTTTGCATAATCAGCTGCAGAAAAACCGATCTGATAAAAATCTGGTTCTGTGGCTCTTACCTTGAACCTGAAAGTACCTTTGCGGCTGATTTTTGTGGAGTCGATCATTACAGGAATATTTATATCAACCTTGCTTAAGTACATATATCCCTGTTCAGGTTCATGCAATGTGCCGTCAATGAAAAATACATTGTTCCTTTTGCACCCGGGGACTACAAGCAAAAGCATAATAAGTATCAGAAGCCTGTTCATTTATAATGTGTTAAAACCTGCTTTATATTTTCAGGGTTAGTTATTAAATATCTCTTCGAGTTTTCTTTGCAGCATCTCTCCCCTGAGGTTGGATCCTATTATTCTGCCCTCCCTGTCGAGAAGAAAATTAGCAGGGATAGATTCAATTTTGTAAAGAGGGACCACTGCCGAACTCCAGTATTTCAGATCACTGACATGGATCCAACTGCCAAGACCGTCATCCTCGATACCTTTCAGCCATGCTTCCCTGGTCTTATCAATTGAGACCTGATAGATTTGAAATCCCTCTTTATGGTAAAGTTCATAGGCTCTTACCAGGTTGGGATTTTCTTTTCGGCATGGAGTGCACCATGCTGCCCAGATATCAATCAAGACCACCGATCCTCTTGTAGAGGAAAGCCTGATGGTATCTCCCTGGGGATTGGGCAGAGCTATTTCCGGCGCTTCATCTCCTCCAAACGGAATAATCCTGGAATTATCCTGTTCAGAAGCTATGGAAATCATTTCAGCAACCTGCTCATGGAGTGACTTAACCGGTTCATAATCAGGGTAGAGGAGCCACATGGAAGAGTCAACCTTTACATAATAATCAAGGTCCTTCAGCGGGTGAAGAATATATTCATTTGGAGCAACCTGCTGGTATAGAGCAACAAGACTGACCAGTGAAGTTAAATTTTCATCAATATAGTTCCTGGTATAAAGATTTATTTCATTCAGGTATTCCTGTGCCATGCTGTCAAGCCTTTCCATGACAAGAGGCAATTCCGGTTTATCAAGATTCTGAATATAAATACTCCGGAGGGATGAAAGCTTGCCGATAGTCTGCCGTAGCCTTTTATTATAGTCAGCCATAAGCTCTGTCCCTTCTGAACCTGAAATGGAAAGAGGGTAATTCAATGAATCGCGGTAAGCCGTAAGTTCTATTTTCTCACCAGGCTCAAGAAGCATGGTCAGAAAGTTGGAATTATCGGTTTTCAGCAGATAAAATGAAGGCAGATCAACCTTTCTGGTCAGGGAAAATGTACCGTCATCCGAAACAGGAACAGAGTCTGCTGTCACGAGTTCATTTGATTTAAGCTCATCCAGTAAAATATAATCGCCCTTTATGCTATTTATTAGTTTGCCATTAATTTCAATTATATTATTTTTGCAGCCTGAAATGGTCAGTCCGGCAATAAAAAACAACAATAGCTTCTTATTCATTAAACAAGCGATTAATTTGTATTTATTTAAAAATATTGAATTGCAAAGTTATTCTTTTTTTGTTCCGGTGGGAGGCTGGGAAATTATAATTTTTTTACTTCCCGGAAACAGGTTTGCAATGTTGAATAAAATTTGTTATCTTAAAAGGCTTTTTATTTAATACAAAATGGTAATTATATGAGCTACATTAAGTTCGACAAAGGTCAGATAGTAAATCTTGAGTATTCGCTTAGCCGGGAATTAATAAGAACGAACAGGGCTGGCTCATACGCATCCACGACCCTTGTGGAATGTAATACACGCAAATACCATGGATTACTGGTTTGTCCTGTGGATGAGCTGGGTGGAGGCAGGAATGTCCTTCTCTCCTCGCTGGATGTAACCGTAGTTAATAACGATAAAAGCTTCAATATAGGCATCCGGAAATATAAGGGAGATTATTTCAGCCCGAAAGGGCACAAGTATATTGAGGATTTTGAAGCTGATATTCTCCCGATGAGGATCTTCAGAGTCGGAGGCGTTTTGCTGAAAATGGAAAGACTGCTGGTGCATTATGAGGAGCAGCTTTTGATAAGATATACAATACTTGAAGCATCGGAGCCGATGAAACTTCAGATACGGCCTTTCCTGGCATTCCGCAGCATTCACCAGCTCACGCATGCAAACCTGACGGCAAATACGAAAATCGAATTCATTAAAAACGGCATCAAATCAAAGATGTATGAGGGATTCCCGTGGCTGCATATGCAGTTTTCATCAAAAGCTGATTTTATTCATGTGCCGGACTGGTACCTTGGAGTGGAATATATTGAAGAACAAAAAAGAGGCTATGACTATTCGGAAGATCTCTTTACTCCAGGATTTTTCGAACTCAATGCAAAGGAAGGTGATACAATAGTATTTTCAGCGTCAACGAAAGAAGAAAAACCTTCAGGTTTCAAGACAAAATTCACAAAGACAGTATCCAGCAAGATCCAACGGAACAGCTTCCTTAACTGCATCAGAAATGCAGCACAGCAGTTTGTTGAAAAGAGAGGTGAAGAGACTCTGATCATTGCCGGATACCCGTGGTTCGGGTCGTGGGGCAGAGACACCTTTATCTCCCTTCCCGGTATCGCCCTGGCACGTCATAAACTTGCTCTTTACAGGGAAGTCCTGGATACCCAGGTGAGGAGAATGAAAGACGGACTCTTCCCCAACATGGGTACCGCAGGGAACTATTCATTCAATTCCGTTGATGCTCCGCTTTGGTTCTTCTGGGCCCTGCAGCAATATACTCTCAATGGAGGTTCCGATTGCTGTGAACGTTACGACGAAGCTGCAAAATCAGTCCTTAATGCCTATAAGAATGGTACCACCTACAGTATCCATATGAGTGAAAACGGCCTTGTCTATGCAGATGCTCCGGGAAAATCCCTGACATGGATGGATGCGGTGGTAAACGGAGTGCCGGTTACGCAAAGAAGAGGATATGCTGTGGAAATAAATGCCCTGTGGTATAATGCCGTGTGCTTCACCATCGAAATGGCTAAAGCTGAAAATGATAAAAAATTCATAAAGGAATTTGAACATTTACCTGAACTGATAAAGAAATCATTCCTCGAACTGTTCTGGGATGATAAAACCGGCTTCCTTGCTGATTATGTGAACGATGAAGAGGGTCGTAACCTGTTTGTCAGACCTAATATGGTTATCGCCGTATCACTTCCATACTCGATACTTGACAAGGAACAAATGAAAATGGTACTTGATGTTGCTGATAAAGAGCTGGTTACACCGAGGGGATTAAGAACGCTCTCTCCGGCTAATAAGCTTTACAAAGGAACCTACTGCGGCAACCAGGAAGAGAGGGATAACGCTTATCACCAGGGAACGGTGTGGCCATGGCTTTTAGGTCCTTTCTGTGAAGGATGGCTTAAAGTATATGGCAGCCAGGGAGTACAAAAAGTAAAAAAACTGATCTACGGTCTTGAAGAAGTGATGTCTGAACATGGTATAAGCACCCTGTCGGAAATTCATGACGGAGATCCGCCTCATGCACCGCGAGGTGCAATTTCACAGGCATGGAGTGTTGGCGAAGTACTGAGGATTATTGATTTGCTGGAGACGGAGTATTCAAATCTATAACAGAGGAAGAATATGCGCGTGTTAATGTTTGGATGGGAGTTCCCGCCTCATATTTCGGGCGGGTTGGGTACAGCCAGCTATGGCCTCACAAAAGGCATGGCAACACTAGATGACCTAGAGGTGATCTTTGTTGTACCCAGGGCCTGGGGCGACGAAGATCAGAGCATAGTCCGTCTTATTGGTGCAAATAAAGTCCCGGTCGTCTACAAACAGATATACTATAAGGGAACAAGAAGTCCGATTGAAAAAATTGAAGTCTCATCAAAAATAGTACCTTATGTTGATCCTGAAGATTTCTGGAAAGTGGTAAGTTCGGATGTCAGCGGACACCGACTATTTATTCAGACGGACAGCAAGGGGATGGTCGATTTTTCAGGCAGGTACGATAGAAACCTTCTGGATGAGATTTATAAATATTCCATTGTTGCATCAGTAATCGCTGAAGAGAACGACTTTGATATTATCCATGCCCACGACTGGCTTACATATCCTGCAGGAATAGCTGCAATGGAAGTTTCCGGCAAACCACTTGTAATACATGTTCATGCGACTGATTTTGACAGGAGCGGAGGGAATGCCAACCCGGATGTTTACCGCATTGAAAAAAGCGGAATGGACGCGGCTTCCAAAATAATAACGGTAAGTAACCTTACCCGGGAGGTGGTAATAAATAAATACAACATCCACCCCGATAAAGTGGAAACGGTTTACAATGCAGTTGAACCGGTCAGTATATCCGATGATATTATAGTAAATAAGGGATTTGATGAAAAAGTTATCACCTTCCTGGGCAGGATTACGCTTCAGAAAGGACCGGAATATTTTATTGAAGCAGCTTATAAGGTCCTGAAGGTGATGAATAATGTAAGATTTGTTATGGCAGGGTCAGGAGATATGATGGACAGGATGATGCGAAGAGCCGCTTCATTGAGAATAACTGACCGGTTCCATTTTACGGGATTCCTCCGCGGAAGGGATGTATTTACCATGCTGGCCCTGAGCGATGTATATATAATGCCCTCGGTATCTGAACCTTTCGGAATATCCCCTCTTGAAGCTATGCAATCGAATGTCCCGGTTATTATAAGCAAGCAGTCGGGAGTAGCTGAAATACTCACCCATGCAGTAAAAACCGACTTCTGGGATATCGATGCAATGGCAGATGCTATTTATGGTATCCTCAACTATCCGGCCCTGGCAAGCATGTTCATCAGAAACGGGAAAGAGGAAGTGATCAGGCTTAAATGGGATAACTCAGCCAGGCATGTGAAGGATATTTATGAAAGAGTGATTTGGCAAAAATAAGTATTGAGATATGAACGCAGCAGGCAAAAAAGCAATTTGCTTTTACTTTCAGGTTCATCAGCCTTTCCGGCTAAAGCGCTACAGGTTTTTTGACCTGGGACATGACCATTATTATTATGATGATTTCTCTAATGAGTCAATAATGAGAAAAGTTGCAGGGAAGTGCTATCTGCCTGCCAATAAAATTATTATGGATCTCATTCAAAAGCATAAGGGAAAATTTAAAGTTGCTTTTTCCATATCAGGAATCGTTATCAACCAGTTCAGGCTCTATGCTCCCGAGGTACTTGAATCATTCAGGCAGCTGGCTGAAACCGGTATGGTTGAATTCCTTGCCGAAACCAATGCTCATTCACTGGCTTCACTGAAAAGCAAAAACCAGTTTGAACAACAGGTCAACATCCACAGGGAAATGGTGAAAACATACCTGGGGGTTGAAACTACATCATTCCGGAATACGGAATTAATTTACTCTGATCAGATAGGAGCCTGGATTGCTGATATGGGATTCAAATCCATGCTTACTGAGGGAGCCAAGCATGTGCTGGGCTGGAAGAGTCCTAATTATTTGTATTGCAATGCAATAAATCCGAGACTTAAGGTATTGTTAAGGAATTTTGTCCTGAGTGACGATATAGCTTTCAGGTTCTCAAATAAAAGCTGGAGCGCCTGGCCGCTGACAGCAGATAAATATGCTTCATGGCTTAACAAGCTTGCACCCAAAAGCGAACTCGTAAACATATTTCTGGACTATGAAACATTCGGAGAACATAACTGGAAAGAAACAGGAATTTTTGATTTTCTCCGGCATCTTCCGGGAGCGGTCCTTAAGAAGACACCCTTTAAGTTCATGACACCTTCAGAAATTGCCGATACCTTACAGCCTGTTTCTGCAATAAGTGTCACTTCACCCATTTCCTGGGCTGATGAAGAACGCGATATTACAGCATGGCTGGGTAATGAATTGCAGGTAGCCGCTCTTGACAAACTCTATGAGCTATCAGAAAAGGTAAAAGAATGTAATGATGAGCAGATGAACAAGGACTATGAATACCTGCAGTCCAGCGACCATTTCTATTACATGGCGACAAAGTTCTTTTCAGATGGTGCCGTTCATGCATATTTCAATCCATATGAAACACCTTATGATGCTTTCATGAACTATATGAACGTGCTTGGCGATTTTGAAATAAGGGTGAACAGATGCCTCCCCCTGACAAGTGAACAGTTACAGATTTCAAAGCTTGACAGTCTGCTTAAGGAGAAAGAAATAATAATTGAAGAACAGGCCGCTGAAATTCAAAGGCTCAAAGGGGAAAAGACAAAAGCAAAACCAAAAAGACGGATTGCTGTTACAACTGAACCAAAAACTTCTCTTAAGGAACTGGCGCAGGAGTTGCTGGCAGAATCAACCAGGAGAGGTTCCGGAAAGAAAACTTCTGCCGCAACCGCAAATAAGAGTACAAAAAGTGTAAAAAAGAGTACTTCGCGTAAAACTACAGCAAAAAAACCTGCGGTAAAAAAACCTGCGGTAAAGAAAACTGCTGCAAAGAAAACTTCTTCAAAAAGAGCAGTAAAAAAGGTCAAAAAATAAATATTAAAATCCATTTCTAAAGAAAATTAAAATGAAGGTTGATTTTATTTTCGAAACCAGTTGGGAAGTCTGTAACAAAGTAGGGGGAATTCATACTGTTATCTCCACGAAAGCCCTTAGTATTGTTGACGAAATTGGTGACAATTATATACTTATCGGGCCGGATGTATGGAGGGAGGAAGCGAAAAACCCTGAATTCATTCCTGATGAATCGTTGTATGCTGAATGGAAAAGCAGAGCACAATCAGAAGGTCTGAGAGTTATAATCGGAAGATGGAATATTGCAGGTAAGCCTATCGTTTTCCTGATTGACTTCACCCCATATTTTGGTCTGCAGAATGAGATCTTTGCACACTTCTGGGAAACATATAAGCTGGATAGTATTTCAGGCCAGTGGGATTATGTGGAACCGGCTCTTTTCGGATATGCAGCAGGTAAACTTATTGAGAGTTTTACATCATTTTACCACGAACATCAAAATATCGTCGCCCAGTTCCATGAGTGGATGACCGGAACCGGAATCTTATACCTCCAGAAACAGGCTCCGTGGATTGCCACTTCATTTACCAGTCATGCCACGGTTCTTGGAAGATGTATTGCCGGCAATAACAGGCCTCTTTACGGGAAGATGAAAGAATATAATCCGGGACAGGTATCACGTGAATTTAATGTTGTTGCAAAACAGTCGCTTGAAAAAATATCCGCTTCTGTTGCAGATGTCTTTACCACAGTCAGCGGGTTAACATCAAAAGAATGCAGCCATTTTCTTGGGAAGGATGTTGATATTGTTACTCCAAACGGTTTTGAAGATTCATTTGTTCCGCCCGCTGATGTTTTTGAAGAGAAAAGAAAGAATGCCAGGGAGAAGCTGAAAAGTGTCGCTGAATCAATCCTTGGCTATAAGCTTTCAGAAAACTGCGTGCTGGTGGCTAACAGCGGAAGATATGAATTCCGCAATAAGGGAGTTGATATTTTTATTGATTCTCTGGGACAGCTTAACAGGAAAGATAACATTGAAAAGGAATGTGTTGCATTCATCCTTATGCCGGCATACCATAAGGGTCCCCGTCAGGATCTCATTGATATTCTGTATAATAATGGTCCGGCAAACGGAGGCGACAGATACCTGACCCATAGCCTTCATTACCCGGGAACCGATCCTGTGCTCCAGAGGATTAATACCAATAACCTCCATAATGACCAGAAATCAAAGGTCAAGGTAATATTTGCACCTTCATATCTGAACGGGAATGACGGCATATTCAATATACCATACTATGATCTCCTGATTGGTTTTGATCTGTCAGTATTCCCGTCATATTATGAACCATGGGGATATACCCCGCTTGAGAGCCTGATGTTCTCAATCCCCACTGTTACAACTTCGCTCTCGGGATTTGGACTCTGGGTGAGGGATTACTTCAAGGATCCGGGAAACGGCATTGCCGTGATTGAAAGAACAGATGACAATGAAAATAAAGTTATTACGGAAATAAAGGATTTCATATCCATGTTCATCAGGCTGTCGGACGCCGAAGTGCAGGAAGCAAGAAAAAAGGCTCATGAAATATCGAGGATTGCAATGTGGGACAGCCTTGTGGAGCATTATTTCAAGGCCTATGAAATTGCACTTGAACATAGCAGCGTAAGAAGAGAAGAGCCAAGAGAATTTGTGAGATTTGTCGAGGCTGCCGGAATACCTGTCCGGAAACCTCATCAGGTGCCTGTATGGAAGGATATTTATGTTCAGAGTGATGTGCCGGAAAAGCTGGCATCGCTTAATACTCTGGCAAATAATCTCTGGTGGTCCTGGAATACGGATGCAGAGTTATTATTCAGGAGAATGGATCCTTCTCTCTGGGAAGACGTAAAACATAATCCGAAACTGCTTCTTGAAAAGATTGATTATAAGAGACTCCTTGTTCTCGAGGATGATGAGGAATTTGTCGCCGACCTCGAAAAAACAGATAAAGTTTTCAGGGAATATCTTAATCGTCCCGATGATCCTGAAAAACCGTCCATTGCTTATTTCAGCATGGAGTTCGGAATACATCCCTGCCTGAAAATTTACTCGGGCGGCCTCGGGCTTCTTGCAGGTGATTATCTCAAAGAGGCAAGTGATTCGAATCTTAATATCACAGGAATAGGATTACTTTACCGTTATGGCTATTTCAGGCAGAAACTGGGTCCCAAGGGAGAACAGCTCACAGTTTATGAAGCTGAAGAGTTTTCGCGGCTGCCTATCAATCCCGTAAAGGATAATGACGGGAATCACCTGAATGTGTCACTTGTCTGGCCGGGACGAACGGTTAAAATACGTGTATGGGAAGCAATGGTGGGGAAAGTAAGACTTGTCCTTCTTGATACGGATTTTGACGATAATTCACCCGAGGACAGGACGGTGACTCATTATCTGTATGGAGGTGATAATGAGAACCGTCTGCGGCAGGAGTTTATACTGGGAATAGGAGGAATCAGGGCACTTGTTGCTATGGGAATGAAACCTGATGTTTACCACAGCAATGAGGGACATTCGGCATTCATAAGCCTTGAAAGGCTCAGGACAATGATCGAGGAACATCACCTTACATTTACCCAGGCCCTCGAAGCCGTCAGGGCTTCCACCCTGTTTACCACACATACCCCGGTTCCTGCAGGACATGATGCATTTGAGGAGGATGTGCTCAGAAAATATATCTCTCATTACCACAGCCGGCTTAATATTCCATGGGATGAGCTGATGACTCTTGGCAGATGCGAGGGCGATGCTGACAGGAAATTCAACATGAGCTTCCTGGCTGCAAGAATGTCCCAGGAGGTAAACGGTGTCAGTAAACTTCACGGAGAGGTAAGCCAGGGCATGTTCAATAAGCTATGGCCCGGTTATCTGAAGGAAGAACTCTTTATAGGATATGTGACAAACGGAGTTCACCATCCTACATGGACAGCCCCCGAATGGAGAGAAGTATACAGGGAACTTACAGGAAGCTTGGATTTTGACCAGACCGACAGAAACCTGTGGGAAAAACTTTACTCAATTGACGATAAAAGGATTTACGAGATAAAAAAGGGTCTGAAGAAAAACCTCTTTTCAAATATCAGGAAGAGACTTCATACAGATATGATGGAAAAACACGTGAGCCCGAGGACGCTGCTCAACATAAGCAGTCATCTTGATGAAAAGGCCTTAACTATTGGTTTTGCAAGACGTTTTGCAACCTATAAGAGAGCTACATTGCTGTTCAGGGATCTCGACAGGCTTGACAGGATTGTGAATAATCCCGATAAACCTGTACAGTTTATATATGCCGGGAAAGCCCATCCTCATGACGGCGGAGGCAAGGATTTTATAAAGCGGATATTTGAGGTATCACAGATGCCCCAGTTTGCAGGAAAAGTAATATTCCTTGAAAACTATGATATTGAGATGGCCAAATACCTGGTAAGAGGTGTTGATATATGGCTGAATACACCAACAAGGCCGCTGGAAGCTTCCGGAACAAGCGGGGAAAAAGCCGTAATGAACGGGACAATCCATTTCAGTGTGCTTGATGGCTGGTGGGTTGAAGGTTACAGGGCTTTCGCCGGCTGGGCACTTCCTAAGAAAAGAACTTTTGCAAACCAGGAACTACAGGATGATGTTGATGCAGAAACCATCTATAATATGCTTGAATATGAAATAATTCCGGCATATTACTCATTTGACGAACATGGCATTCCCGTGGAGTGGATAAGCCTTGTCAAGAATACAATGGTCAAGATTGCACCTGAATTTACGATGAAGCGGCAGCTTGATGATTATTATGAAAAGTATTATTCCAAACTTTTTATACGCAGCAAATACCTGACAGCCAATAACTTTGAAAAGGCAAAAGAACTTGCTGCATGGAAAAAGACAATGCTCGAACAGTGGGATAATATTGAGGTATTGAATTACAGCTTTGAAAAGCCTGAAGAGAATGTTTATCATTCAGGACACGATTACAAGGCTGAAATCGCCCTTAATGTCAAGAAAATACCCAAGGAGAATGTTGGTGTGGAATTCATTATTACTCACATGGACAAACAGGGTGAGCACGAATTTGTTGCCAGCAAGGAATTTGAAATAGTGAGTTGCAAAAGCGGTAAATGCCTCTATAAAGCCAATCTTGTCCCGGAGAAAGCCGGAACATTCTTCTATGGGATAAGGATATATCCGAAACATATGGATCTACCGCACAAACAGGATTTTTACCTGCTCCGTTGGATTGACTAAATATCAGTAGCCTTTCTGATAGGTTCCTTTTTGAAAACCAGGGCTGTCCTGGAAGGCAGATACAAATACAGGTATAAGGGCACACTTATAATGTGCCTTTCTGCTTTTCTGATGGAAGTATAAACTGCTGACCTGTCAATTCGGTCAAAGCCCCCAAATTGAGGATCATCAGTGTCAATTATTATTTTATACTTTCCTTTCACAGGTATCCCGTAATCTGTAAATGAAGCCTGAGGGTGAAAGTTGAATACGAATAAAAGATCACCTCTTGAATATGCAATCACCTTATCGTGATTATTTTCATAAATCCTGTCGATATAGGGTATATCAAGTACCTTAAAATCATGGTGCAGCTTCACCATCTGCCTGTCGAAACAAGCCAGGTAGTGATATTTAAGATCTTTGTTTTCAACGAGATGCCATTGCCTGCGGGCATATTTATAGCTCCAGTTGTTTCCTTCACGCGGGAAGTCGATCCATTCCGGATGTCCGAACTCATTTCCCATGAAATTAAGGTAGCCGCCAGCAGATGTGCTGAAAGTAATCAGTCTTATCATTTTATGGAGGGCTATACCGCGGTCAACTGCCAGACTATGGTGCCATTTGGTCATTCCCGAGTACATCTCAGCGTCGATCATTCTGAATATAAGCGTCTTATCGCCAACAAGCGCCTGGTCGTGGGATTCACAATATGATATGATCCTCTCCTCAGGCCGGTGCTGGGTAAGTTCATACATGAGCCTGCCTGTATCCCATTGCTCATCAACAACCTCTTTAACCAGTTTTATCCAGAAATCAGGAACTCCCATTGACAACCGGTAATCAAATCCGTAACCTTTCTTTGAGGTTTCAGCTGCAAGTCCCGGCATCCCGCTCATCTCCTCCGCAATTGACAGTGCCCCGGGTTTGAATTCATGGATCATTTTATTTGCCAGGTACAGATATACCAGGGCATCAACATCCTGACCACCGTCAAAATATTCATCATAGGAGGTAAAATTCTTTCCAAGGCCATGGTCATAATAGACCATACTTGTTATCCCGTCAAACCTGAAACCGTCAAACTTGTACTCTTCGAGCCAGTAACGGCAGTTTGACAGAAGGAAATGGATTACATTGTCTTTTCCGTAATCAAAGCAGAGCGAATCCCAGGCTATATGATTTCGGCGCTCATTCGTATGGAAATATTGTCCTGGTGATCCGTCAAAAAGACCAAGCCCTTCATTTGTATTCTTGACTGAATGGGAATGAACCAGGTCCATTATAACACTCAGTCCTGCCATATGGGCCCTGTCAATGAGTTCCTTCAGATCCTCAGGCGTCCCGAACCTGGATGAAGCTGCAAAGAAACTTGAGACATGATATCCGAAAGAACCATAGAAAGGATGTTCCTGGATAGCCATCATCTGAATGGTATTGTATCCCGCGCGGGCGATAATGGGAATGACATTTTCCATGAATTCACGATATGTCCCTGTCTTTTCTTCCTGTGTCGCCATTCCCACATGCGCTTCATAAATGACAGGGGTTGTAGCTGCAGGACTGAAATCCCGGATTTGCCATATATACTTTTCAGGAGGATTCCACACCTGGGCAGAAAATATCTTTGTTCTGTCATCCTGCACCACTCTTTTTGCATAAGAAGGGATCCTTTCACCTTTTCCTCCTTCCCAGTGAACCGAAAGCTTGAAAAGATCTCCGTGATTCAGGGCGCTTAACGGAAGAATTATTTCCCAGTCCCCGTTCTGGTTGATTCTCTTCATACTGTATTCCGTCTTTTCTTCCCATCCTGTAAAAATGCCGGTGATAAAAATATCGGTGGCATTGGGAGCCCATTCTCTGAAGATCCAGCTGTCAGCGGACCTGTGGATGCCATAGTAATGATGTCCCAGCGCAAAATCACAAAGCGATCCTTTACCGGCGAGCTGCTTTTCTTTCTGATGGCATCTGTTGATGCGCTCATCTATAATTCCGGTAAATGGCTTAAGCCATGGATCGGCAGTGTAAAACTTTAAGGTACTCATCCTGTTATATGATTGGGAAACTGCAGATAAAAGTACAAAAACAAAATCATAATTTTATTTCATTTCCCGGGGCTTTGTTAATTTTGCAGGAGCAGAAGCATGCTATGATCATTCATGATGGATATAAGAACCTGAAGCTTGTCAACCCGGTTGTCACTCTGGGTATTTTTGACGGTGTGCACCTTGGTCACAAGGCGCTGCTTGATTGCTTAGTATCGCGTGCGAAGCAAGTCAGAGGAGAATCAGTAGCGATAACTTTTCACCCTCACCCCCGGCTTGTGCTTGACAGGCAAACAGAAGGAATTTCATTCCTGTCAACACTGGAAGAGAAAAAAGCCCTTCTCGAAAAAGCAGGGACAGATCACCTGGTCATTATAAAGTTCACCAAACAATTCAGCAGAATAAAAGCATGTGATTTCATTGATAAAATACTTGCAGATGAAATCGGAACAAAATATCTCGTTATCGGGCATGATCATCATTTCGGGTACCAGGGTGAAGGAGATTATAATACTATTGAAAATTGTGCTGTATCAGCAGGCTTTATGGTAGAACAGGTAGAGGGTTTTAAAGCCTCTGAAGGGACAATAAGCTCATCGATGATACGTGAAGCATTGTCAAAAGGAAAGATTGATGATGCAAACAGATGGCTTGGTTATTACTATTCGTTAAAAGGTGAAGTGGTTGAAGGCAGGAAGATAGGCAGAAAGATAGGGTACCCCACTGCCAACATCAGTCCTTGCGATGAATATAAGCTTATACCGGGCGACGGTGTCTATGCTGTTGAAGCTCAGATCAGTAATAAGAAGTGGCCGGGGATGCTCAGCATAGGCAGGAATCCTACAGTAAACAAAAAATCAGTCCCCAGATCAATAGAAGTCAATATCTTTAATTTCAGGAGAGACATTTACGGAAAAAATATTGAAATCATTTTCAGATACAGGCTGAGGGATGAAAAGAAATTTGACAGCACAGAACAGCTGGCAGTACAGATGGAGAAAGACAGGAAGAAAGCCTTGCAACTGCTGAGATGAACAGGAATAGTTTTTTTATTACATTTGCACTCTTAAACAACGTTAAATTATGGATTTAGTGATAGATAAAATGCAGTACAAGGTTAAAGACATCTCTCTTGCCGGATTTGGAAGGAAGGAGATAGAGATAGCAGAAAAGGAGATGCCGGGTTTACTGGCGATAAGGGAAGAATATTCCTCTGAAAAGCCCCTGAAAGGAGCACGCATCACCGGCTCGCTTCACATGACCATTCAGACAGCAGTACTGATTGAAACACTTGTTGAGCTGGGTGCTGATGTGCGCTGGGCGAGCTGCAATATATTTTCGACACAGGATCATGCTGCCGCAGCTATTGCCAAAAAAGGTATTCCGGTATTCGCCTGGAAAGGAGAAACGCTTGAAGAATACTGGTGGTGTACAGCACAGGCGCTCACTTTTCCGGAAGGCAAGGGACCGAACCTGATAGTTGATGACGGCGGAGATGCATCTCTTTTCGTCCATATGGGCTATAAGGCTGAGAAAAACCCGGAGATACTGGACAAAAAACCGGGAAACAGGGAAGAGGCTATAATACTTTCTACTTTGAAAGATATCCTGGTAAATGAACCGGGGAAATGGCACCGTGCGGTAAGTGAGCTAAAAGGAATATCTGAAGAGACAACAACCGGAGTCCACAGACTTTACCAGATGCTTGATAACAACGAACTGCTGGTCCCTGCAATAAATGTTAATGATTCAGTGACAAAATCAAAATTTGACAATCTTTATGGCTGCCGGGAATCACTGGCAGACGGCATTAAAAGAGCTACAGATGTGATGATCGCTGGCAAAGTGGTTGTAGTTTGCGGATATGGTGATGTGGGCAAAGGAAGTGCAAAGTCCATGAGAGCATATGGTGCAAGGGTAATCGTTACTGAAATAGATCCTATATGCGCCCTCCAGGCATCAATGGAAGGTTTTGAGGTAAAGACCGTTGAAGATGCCCTTAATGAAGGAAATATTTTTGTAACAGCCACCGGCAACAGAGACATAATCACTGTTGAGCATATGAAAAAGATGAAGGATCAGGCAATTATATGCAATATCGGTCATTTTGACAATGAAATACAGGTTGATGCTCTTAATGCAATGAAAAATGTAGAAAAGATAAATATCAAGCCGCAGGTTGATAAATATGTATTCGCCGACGGGCATTCAGTTTTCATTCTGGCCGAAGGCAGGCTGGTGAACCTTGGCTGTGCAACAGGACATCCTTCATTTGTGATGAGCAATTCCTTCAGCAACCAGACACTTGCCCAGATCGATCTGTGGAAGAAGAATTATAAGATCGGAGTGTACAGGCTTCCGAAACATCTTGATGAAGAGGTTGCAAGACTGCATCTTGACCAGCTGGGAGTAAAGCTCACAAAGCTCACAAAGGAACAGTCAGATTATATCGGAGTGCCCCAGGCAGGACCATATAAGCCGGATCATTACAGGTATTGATCTCAATTATTCCAGACTCTTAAATACCTGCCATCAAAACGGGTTCTGTAGTTTTTCAGAGGATATTGTCCGGGACCATCGCTGGGAGTGCCGAATGAAAAAAGTTCATAATATGTACTGCATTTCGGGCAGACAGCACGGGTGAAATCAACATTAACTTTTATACTGAGTCCGTTAACTGCATAATCATGCGGGCATGTACGGTCATATGCCATAAATTCATTTTCCATTGATCTGTAAATAATGATACCATTGCCGTCAAATCCACCTGCATATTCACGGTCGATAATACGCATGTCATTCTCATCAACGACAACTGATCCGGCAATAGACTCAAGAGCCTGATAATCAAAGATATCTATGGTAAATTCCACATAAACGTCAGGAATAACATCATTTTTATTTCTTTCGCATGAAACCAGCAGAAATACTATAAGCGAGTAAATAAAAAAATATCTTATTTTTGATTCTGTTACCACCCCGAAATGATTATGATGCAAAATTAGTATTACCCCGGGATATGTAACGATACTTGTTGCTGATTATTATAATTACAGTAAAATGAATCATTTACCATCAATAAAGTGCCTGGTTTTTGTATTGATATTTTTATTGACAGAAAATGTTTGCGAAACAACAGCAGCTGCAAAAAACTCTGTCGCAGAAATTGAAAATGGAATCACCGGATCCCTTATACAGAAAAAGAAAGCTAAGATAAAGAGGCCGATGAGTGCCAAAAAAGCTCAAAAACAGGCAGAAGCCAAGGATAAAAGCAGGAAACAGGATTCTGAAAAATACATCAGGGAGAACCGTAAAAGGTCCATTGAGATTCAAACACCTGAAGTCCAGGTACGTATGAAACAAAATGTAAAGGACGCAAATACCCGTTACAAGGCCAGGAAGAAAAACAATACATCGAGGGCCAGAAAGGCCGGGAAGAAATATAAATAACAGTGGTTATTAATTCTCTGTGCATATAAACCACTAATTTTCAGTATTATTTTTGTTTTTATTTTAAAAAATTATTATATTTGTAAAAGAAGAGTTCCGGAAACCCCGGAATTCTTCTCTTTTTTAAATTGCTTAAGAAGGAAATGGCAGAGGTTTTATACGTAACAGAAGAAGGTCTCCGGAAATTAAAGAAAGAGCTTGATAAGCTCAGGATCGAGGAAAGACCAATGATAGCCCGGCTGATTGCTGATGCCAGGGATAAGGGCGACCTTAATGAAAATGCCGAATATTCTGCAGCCAAGGAGGAACAGGCTATGCTTGAAATGAAAATAGCCAAGCTTGAGGATCTTATTTCAAGATCGAGAGTTATCGATGAATCCAAAATTGATTCCAAGACTGTAAGGATATTGAATAAGGTAAAAATCAGGAACAAAGAGAATGACAGCGTGATGGAATATCAGCTAGTTCCTGAAAGTGAGGCTAATTTCAAGCAGGGCAAGATCGCCGTAAGTTCACCAATTGCAAAGGGACTTATCGGCAGGAAAGTGGGAGAGATCGTTCAGATAAAGGTCCCTTCAGGGATCATTCAGTTTGAGATTGTTTCCATATCGGTGTAATACATACATCATGGCTACTATTTTTACAAGGATCATAACCGGTGAAATACCCTGTTATAAAATTGCTGAGGATGACAGATATTTTGCATTTCTTGATATAAATCCCCTTAAAGCAGGACACACCCTTGTTGTCCCGAAGCAGGAAACAGACTATTTTTTTGAAATGGATGATGATCTGCTGGCAGGACTGATGATTTTCTCAAAGAAAGTAGCAAAAGCCATTGAATCAGTTATCCCATGTAAGAGGATCGCAGTAGCAGTCGTTGGGCTTGAAGTACCGCATGTTCATGTTCATCTTATCCCCATGGATACCATGAATGATGTGAACTTCAGAAATCCAAAACTTAAATTCACACCTGAGGAGTTTAAGGAAATCGCGCAAAAGATTAGTAATACAGTAAAACTATAACCACCCCGTCACGCCTTCAGTGTGACAGGGGGGAGGTGGTTTTCTTTAATAAATTATTATCTTTACTATATAATTCTGCTCGCTGCATGAGTTATCTGTATGACCTGTGGGACGATTTTATAAGTCTTCTCTTTCCTAGGCTTTGCTATGCATGTGGAAATCATCTGACAAGAAATGAGAACCTCATATGCACGGCATGTTACATCCTCATTCCAAGAACCTCCTATCATCTCCAATCTGACAATCCGGTGGAAAAACTCTTCTGGGGAAGATGCAGGATCGAAAAAGCAGCGGCTTTTTCATTTTATAACAGGGGAAGCCGTATAAGAAACCTCATCCACAACCTTAAATACAAGGGTATCAGGGATATAGGTTATGAGCTTGGCAGGATTTATGGATTGACACTGGTGAATTCCGATTTTATAAAAGATATTGATATTATTATTCCGGTCCCGCTGCATCCCTCAAAAAAACGGATCAGGGGCTTTAACCAGAGTGACATCATTTCACAGGGTATATCAGAAACTACAGGCCTGCCCGTTGATTCATCATCACTCTCAAGAATAACCATCAGCGCTACACAGACAAAGAAATCAAGATATGAAAGATGGACCAACGTGGAAGGAATTTTCAGTGTTGCCGGTACTCACAATATTGAAGGCAAGCATGTTCTGCTTGTAGATGATGTGATCACTACCGGTTCTACTATTGAATCATGTGCGACCGAACTGCTTAAAAAGGAAGGTGTAAGGGTAAGTGTTGTGGCATTGGCGGTGGCGCCGCTCTGAAACCGGAATCATCTGACTCTTCCCGGATTTTTCCTCATAAAATCTTTCCAGCCGGTGTAGGCTTTTTCTTCACTTTGGTTACCTGACTGGAAGAAATGGCACAATGCAGCCGCAAGACCATCAGTTGCATCAAGTTTTATTGCTTCTATTTTGAATTTCAGGATATGCATCAGCATCGCAGCCACCTGTTCCTTTGATGCAGCACCCTGTCCGGTTATTGACATTTTTATTTTTCTTGGGGCATATTCATAAATCGGAAGGGAACGGGAAAGTGCCGCTGCTATTGCTGCTCCCTGGGCTCTTCCCAGCTTAAGCATTGACTGGACATTCTTGCCATAGAACGGAGCCTCAATAGCCAGCTCGTCGGGATGGTATTCGTCAATTATCCCTATTGTTCTGTCGTAAATATGCTTCAGCTTCAGGTAATGGTCGCCAAATTTTGAAAGTTCAATCGCACCGATGGTTATAAGCTCGGGATTATTACCTGTTACTCTGATAACACCGTACCCGGTTATATTTGTTCCCGGGTCGATGCCAAGGATTATCCTCTCTTTAAGTTTTCCTTTCAAATATTTACTTCTTAATCACAAAAGCATTATTCACCCATGACGGTTTTTCGGAGAACTGTGCAGATCGGCCGAATTCTTCTGTCCCCTTTCCTGTGAAGGATCCTGTCTGAAACCACGAGACGGCTTCCTTAAGACACTCTTCGTTTCGGTCACCAAAATCGTGTGTGATATCATCCGTAGCGATCTTGTCGGGGGAAATGCCGTCATAATATTCTCCCTGGTTAAGTGAGTTTACAATTTTGAAAGTAACCGGCCAGAAGAAGTATTTTTTTGCACAAGGCCATCCGTTCATTCCCATAGGCTTACCAGTGGTTGTATCACCGATGCTGATCAGATTCAGGTGAGGATCAAGTCCGTTAATTACAGCTTCACTGGCAGAAGCTGTAAGATGGGTGGTTATTACAGCAAGTCTTGAAAGTGAGAGCGGATATGCAGATTTTTGAAACGTGTATGTGGAATTGGCCGACTGGGTTTTAGCATTGTACGTAAGTTTTGCAAAAACTGTACCTTCTTTTGAATCTCCTGCAATATAGCTTGCAAGTTGTTGCGCAATATAAAGATAACCGCCTGGGTTATATCTGAGATCAAGAATGAGATCACTTACATTATTCGCCTTGAAAAAGGCAAAAGCTGTTTCCAGCTCAACCTCTGAGGGTTCTATGAACGACTCAAAAACAAGATAGCCTGTTATACCCGATGAAAGATGAAGCGTATCATATAAGATAACGCTATTAATTGTAAAGGATTGTTTTGTTGAAGATATTGTCACTTCGGTCCCATCAGGCTTTTGAAAAAGGAATATATTTGTTACTCCCGCCACGGATGGTCCAATGGCATTAATATATGCCTCTCCGTCATTTGATATCAGGATCGAAGCAATGTCATAATCATTGATCTTTTTAACGATCCATCCGCGCCGTACTCCTTCCTGGTAAAGCGGTGAATTATTGTAAATCATTGCAATCCTTGCATTCAATGATTTATCAAGACCTATTCTGAATCCATGTCCTACAAATGTTCCTTCCATCTCAGCCAGGAACTCTTCGTAGTCGGCAACAAAACTCCATTTATCAATTTCTGTGTATCTCAGGGCTTCAAGAAGATCATAAGGATCGGCATAATTCTCCGGGGTGACAGAAGGCATCAGGTTGTACCAGTAATACCATTGTTTCATTATGTAATACAGGGTATCTCTCGCTGCTGTGGCAATAACCTCCTCTTCAGTGGGTTGGGGTTCTTCTTTTTTACAGGAGGTGAATATGATGAATAATATCAGAAGGAGAGAATACAGCTTCTTCATGTCGTACTAAAGCATTTGAGGATTCAAAGTTAATAATTTATCCCTTTGACGGTTTACGGTTCTGTATCCAAATTCCGGTAATGATCAGAACTAAACCGACCGGAGTTGTATAATAAACGGGTTCATGGAGGATAAAGTGTACAAATACAAGAGAAAGAAACGGTGCAATATATACCAGTGTACTTACCTTATCGGTTGAGGCAGCCATCTGGAGGGCTTTCAGCCAGAAAAAGAATGTTATACCCATCTCAAAGACGCCAACATATACCGCAGAACCTATTCCCCTCAAGCCGTATCCTGCAGGTATCCAGTCTCCCGTAACTATCATGGTTATGACAAGATAGATGGAGCCAAAGAGGAAATTTAGAAACAACTTGACAGCCTCGTCCCGTTTGTCCCTGACGTTCAGAATAAAATAAAATGCCCAGAAGAATGCACTGCCTGTTGCAAGAAATACTCCCCTCAGGTCTGAGTTGGTATGGTCAAACAGATTACCCTGTGAAGAAATAATATAAACCCCGGCAAAACTGACGAACAGGGCAAAAAAGCTCCTGCTTTTTATTTTTTGTCCCAGAATAGGTACAGAAAGAAATACAAGAATTATCGGCCAGATCATATTAAGCGGCTGGGCTACCTGAGCCGGAAGCAGCTGGTAAGCTTTCAGGAGGATCAGGTAATACAAAAAAGGATTTATAAATCCGAGGAGTGCTGAATGGAGGAATTCTTTACCTGAAGTTTTTCTGATCAGACCGGCTTTTCTTCCTGAGATGAGGATTACGAACAGAATTAGTGTTGAAGTAAAGCTCGCAATCGCCAGCATATGGAGAATGCTGAGTTCTCCCAGGCTGATCTTGAAGGCTGTCGGAACTGTTGACCAGAAGAATATTGCCAGCAGGGCATAGATATAGGATAACTTTGTTTTTTCCATGTTTTTACCCCCTGGTTGGGTAAAGACCCCCGGCCAGCTAAAGCTGTCCTGCCCCCCTTCAGATAATGCCAAATGACATTACAAAGGGATTGAAAATATATTTATAGTTCTTTGA
>CAYWEQ010000021.1:15026-26316 GCA_964457185.1 uncultured Rikenellaceae bacterium | reverse complement strand
GCCTGATCGGAACGAGCTATTCTTCAGCTAAATGGAGTGATTTCAATAATGACGGCTATCTCGATATACTTCTGACAGGTCAGGGTGCCGGGTCAAACCTGATAGCAAAAATATACAGGAACAATGGAAACAGCACTTTCACCGAGCAGGTTGACGCAGATATTGAACACGTTTCAAAAGGCTCTTCCGCCCCCGGTGATTACGATAACGACGGTGACATAGATATTCTCCTGACCGGTAATAATATTTTCGGAACACAGAAATCTGTTTCTTTTATCTATACCAATAAAGGCGACAGCTCCTTTGCACAGCAAACAGGAATTACAATTCCCGGTGTAATGAACAGTTCCGTGGCGTGGGGCGATTATGATAATGATGACGACCTTGACATATTACTGACAGGATACAATAATGATGGTACAGTTCTGTATATCTCACGAATATATCGTAATGACGGCAACAATGTATTTAACTATCAGTCTGGTATAAAACTTGAAGGTGTTGCAAACAGCTCGGCAGCCTGGGGTGATTTCGATAACGACGGCGACCTGGATATATTATTGTCCGGCCGTCAGGTCAGCGGAGGATTTACAACCAAAATATACAGGAACAACGGCAATAACACATTCTCTGAAGTTACTGACATTTCCTTCACAGGCGTTGGATATAGTTCAGTAGCCTGGGGAGATTATGACAATGACGGGGATATCGATATATTAATGACCGGACAAAGTACCGGTTCTACCGTTGTCACTAAAATATATCGTAATAATGCGATAATGAAGGCTGGCGATTATCCGGCTAACAGAAAGCCTGCTGCACCTGGTAACCTTACTGCGGTTCGTCTTCCTGAGGGCATAAAACTATCCTGGTCGCCCGTGAGGTCTGACGAAACACCATCAAAAACAATGACCTATAATATTAATATTCAGCCCAAACTGGGCGGATTGCTTGCCATGTCGGCACAGTCCGACACAGTCACAGGCTATCGGCGCATTGTATCAATGGGTAATACTCAAATGGATACCACATTTTTAATTAAGAACCTTATTCCCGGGAAATATCACTGGAAGGTCCAGGCTGTTGATCAGGGTTATCAGGGAGGTAGCTGGGCTGTCGGCGGGACACTTAATGCGAAGAATGTGCAGGCTTTCTTTGATGCAGATACTGTATGTAAAGGTTTAAGCACACAATTCACCAACCATTCAACGAGCTATAAAGATCCGATTGAATCATATTCATGGGATTTTGGTGATGGGACCACAGATGAATCAAAGGATCCGACACATACCTTCAGTACTTCCGGAACGCATAGTGTAAAACTGGTGGTTGCTTCAGCAAATGATGCCGATACTTTAATTAAGCAGGTGTATGTTCATCCTGTTCCGACAACTGATTTTTCAGCAGAAGGTATATGTGAGGGAGAGGAGACAATAATTGAAAATCTTACCAGTACGGCAGGTTTAACTATTACAGGCTGGCATTGGAATTTTGGTGATGCAAGAGAATCTGATGCCAGGAATCCGGGTTCACATGATTACCTGAATTCGGGTGACTATACAATCACTCTCAGAACAACTACTGCAGACGGATGTATAGATTCAATCCAGAAAGATATAACTATTGCCGACGCTCTTCCGAAACCGATTATATATTCCAGGGGTCCTGTTGTATATTATCTTGGCTGCAGTAACGACACTGCCAACTTTTACAGGTGGTATTGCAACGGAAGCCTCATAGAGGGAGCCAATTCTTCTATCTACATGGCGAACAGGAAATACGGAGTATACTATGTAAGCATTTCGGATAATAATTTGTGCTATACCAGGAGTGACCCAGTTGGAATACCGGCAGGTTTCACCGGAATTGAAGATATTGATCCGTTTGCAGATATGATGATCTATCCGAATCCGACATCAGGTTTGATAACTATAGATATCACTAACCATCTGTTCGGCGACCTGTATATTTCAGTTTATACGCAAACGGGTAAAGAGATTCTCAGCAACAAGCTTGAAAAGGCAACAGAGAATTACCTTATTCAGATTGATCTTAGCAGCCAGGCGGAGGGAGTCTATTTCATTAATCTGAAGATTGATAAGTACTTGGCGACGAGGAAGGTTATAATAGAATGATGTTGCATGTTGCAGGTTCCAGGTTGCAGGTTAGAACAACCTGTAACATGCAACTTGCAGCCTGCAACAATTTTTTCTCCCCCTCCCGCCCTCCTTTTCTCGATGGTTGCCAGTGATTCGTCCCAGCTTTTTTCCCATTAATCAAATTAGTCCATTTTCTCTTGCTTATAGCAAGGATTTTTAGTAACTTTTCTAGATAATTCTTTAAACCGGATCCTTGTGAAAATTCTTTTTCTGAAAATCCAGGTTTCTTTACTGTTTTTATTTCTAATATCAGATAATATTTATTCTCAGCTTTTTACTGATACCGGAATTACTTTTCCGACTATGGTGCAGGATGAAACTCCGTGGGGGGACTATGATAATAACGGGACACTGGATGTTGCATGTCCTGGCATTTACCCTCTGAGAGTTTATGACGGTACAGCATTTAGTACTTATACTCAGATTCCGTTGGCAAATTATGCGCTCTATTATGGTTCAGGAGCCTGGGGCGATTATGATAATGACGGAGATCTCGACATTTTTCTTACCGGACAGTATTACAAGGGCACTGCAGCCAGAATCTTTACCAACAGCGGCAGTAAATCATTTACCGAAGAGACCAGCATTTATTTTACAGGGGTATATTATTCATCTGTTGCATGGGGTGATTATGATAATGATGGCTACTTTGATATTCTCCTGACAGGACAGGATTACAGCAATAACCGGTATGCTAAAATTTATCGAAATAATGGCAATAAATCATTTTCTGAACAAACAGGAATTTCACTGACAGGAGTAAACAGGAGTTCTGTCGCGTGGGGGGACTATGATAATGATAATGACCAGGATATCCTGTTGACAGGTCAGGATGGCAGCGGTAATAAAATTGCCAGAATTTATCGTAATGATCTTAATAATGTCTTTACAGAACGAACAGATCTGTCGCTGAGAGGAGTTGAATATGGGTCAGTGTCCTGGGGTGACTACGATAGTGACGGTGATCTGGATATTCTTCTGTCCGGTCAGGACATTTCAGGAGTAAGAGTGACACTGATATACCGAAATGATGGATTGGGAAGTCAATTTACAGAACAAACCGGAGTTTCTTTACCGGGAGTATATTATGGTTCAGTGAAATGGGGTGACTATGATAATGATGGGGATCTTGATATCTTAATTACGGGGATGGACTCAGACGGCATCAGGATTTCCAAAATCTATTGCAACAATGGTTCAAACTCATTTACTGAAGAGACCGGCGTTACCTTACCCGGAGTTATGGGCTATTCTTATTGGTTGGATTATGATAATGATGGCGACCTCGATATATTTCTAAATGGTCAGGATGCAAGTGGCACTAAGATATATAAACTGTACAGGAACAACAGTTCAGTAATAAATGATAATCCTGGACAGCCAGCCAACTTAAATTATGCAGCAAGCGGTTCAATAATGATGTTGGAATGGGACAAAGTCCTTAATGACGAAACACCATCCAGTTCGCTCTCGTATAATGTAAGGATCGGAAGGGCAACCGGGGAATGTAATTTTGTATCTCCGCAGTCGGCAACAGACGGCTTCAGAAGAGTTCCATCAATGGGTAATGCACAACTAGGTCAAAACTTCTGTTTTAGATTTCGGTGGGATACAACATATTTTGCCAGTGTCCAGGCAGTGGACAATTCATTCAGGGGAGGAGCTTTCTCAAATGAAGTTCAAATTAAGATCAGTCCTGAACAGCCTTCAAATCTGTACGCTGTAAATCAGAGTAGCAGTTCCATATTGTTGAAATGGATCAGAGGGAATGGAGATAGGTGTATCCTTTTTGCCAGGGAAGGTGCTTCAGGATCTGCCACCCCAGTAAACTTAACCACCTACTATGCCAATCCTGCATTTGCAGAAGGATCACCTATTGGATCTACAGGATGGTATTGCATATACAAGGGAGAAGCTGATTCTGTTTTATTATCTGGACTGAATCCGCTGAAGAATTACAGGATACATGCGATAGAATTTCAGGGAACTGCCGGTTCTGAGATTTATGCAAGCGCCCTCACAACGGGAAATATCGGAACTTTCAGTACGTCAACATTTAGCGAGCAAACCGGCGGGCTTGCAAATGTAGGCGTAAGCTCGGTTGAATGGGGCGATTATGATAATGATGGCGACCTGGATATTCTGATGACTGGTACTACTGTCATTGGCCCAACTTATGGACCTGTGTGCAGAATCTACGTAAATAATGGAGATAATACCTTTTATAATCAGACAGCCATATCCATGACAGGAGTTTATAGCGGGTCAGCTTCCTGGGGTGATTATGATAACGACGGAGACCTGGATGTTCTGTTAAATGGAATGACCCTCAGTCATGATATGATATCTAAAGTATATCAGAATATAAATGCCACGACTTTTACTGAACAAACACAGATTTCCCTGCCGGGAATAGGCTATGGAAAATCAGAGTGGGGAGACATTGACAATGATGGTGATCTGGATATTATACTTTCCGGCTCCACAGACCTCGGGGTATGGGGTAATCCCGTTACCAGGATATACCTGAATAACGGAAACAATACTTTTTCAGAGCTCATAAATGTTTCATTACCTGCAATTTCCAGAAGCGCTTTTGCTATGGGTGACTATGACAATGATGGTTATCTGGATATCATGCTTACCGGTTCCGATAGTCTGGACTCTTCCTTTACCAGATTATATCATAATAATCAGGACAACACGTTCACAGAAGAGCCCGGAATAGGTTTGAAAGCAGTTAACAGAGGTTCAGTCGCCTGGTTTGATTATGATAACGACGGGTTTCCTGACATTTTATTAACGGGAGCTACAAATACAGAATATTCTAATAATAATCCTGTATCAAAGATCTATCATAATAAAGGTGATGGCAGTTTTACAGAGCTGACCGGATTTGAAATTACTGGTGTGTATGGTAGTTCAGTTGCATACGGAGATTATGACAATGATGGAGACCTCGATCTAACAATTACTGGTAATATACCTACCGGACGTTTTTCAGGAATTTATAAAAATGAAGAAGCAGGCGGATTTGTTAAGCAAAATGATATATCATTATTAAATGTAGGAAGCAGTTCTGTTAGCTGGGGAGATTATGATAACGATGGCGATCTGGATCTGTTACTGACCGGAGTGGATGCCACTGATAATGTCTTCACCCGTATATACATGAATAATGCAATTATGAGGGCAAGTACTATTTTGCCAAATTCCCCTCCAGGGACTCCTGCATATCTTACAAGCACAATTACCCCATATACTGTAAACTTATCATGGAGACCTGTAATTAAGGATGAAACGCCTTCCAAATCCATTAGTTATAACCTCCGTTACAAACCTGCTGCTGATACTATATGGAGGGGTGCCCCTCAGTCTGCAAATAATGGATACCGACGTGTTGTTTCATTGGGAAATATTGGGCTGAATAATGGATTTAGCTTTACTGACCTGACTGAAGGTACCTATACTTGGCAGGTTCAGGCTATTGATCAGGGTTTCCTCGGAAGTCCCTGGCCGGCTGAACAGACTTTTACTGTCAGAAGGACACAAGCCTTCTTCAAAAGTGATACAGTATGCCAGGGATCAACAACTCACTTTACTGATCAGTCAGTTGCTACTGATGGCATTGCAACATGGAAATGGTATTTCGATGATAATGCAACATCAACCCTTCAGAATCCTGTTCACAATTATTCAGCAGGAGGGACATATAATGTTAAGCTGGTAATTACCAGCAATACAGGAGATAAAGATTCTCTTCAGCAAAACGTAATTGTAAAACCGAAACCATTGGTATTATTTTCAGCTCCCAATGTTTGTGAGGGACTGACAGCCCAGATTACCAATTATACGAATGAAAACGGAACCACAATCTCAGGATGGTACTGGAATTTCGGGGACGGGCAAACTTCAACTGTCCAAAATCCTGTTACACATTATTATTCAGACAAAGGAACATATAGCATAAAACTTAAATCTATTGCTTCAAATGGATGTGCTGACAGTCTGATAAAACCACTTGTTATTGCCACATACCCGAATGCTGCCGTATCGGTCAACGGCAAGACAACATTCTGTAATGGTGACAGCGTTGTGCTCTCAGCAGAGTACAATTCACTTTACAACTACCAGTGGAGGCTGGATAATAATGACCTGAGTGACGGACTTTCCAGCACATACAAGGTAAAGACGTATTCAGGATCATATTCGGTAAGAATAACCAATCCGCTGGCAAATTGCATTTCAACATCAGCACAGACGACGGTAACCATTAATCCGATCCCTGCATCTCCATACATCTCTGCATCAGGCCCCACTCAGTTCTGCCAGGGCGATTCCGTAATATTAAGTGTAACAAATACACCTGATTATGATTACCAGTGGATACTCAATGGAGGCGCCGTTGGTGACAATTCAAATAAGTTTGCTGCCAGAACAGACGGCACTTATACCCTGGAGATATCCAACAGCAATAGGTGTTCGGTTTATTCAACAGATTCAGTTAATGTTACAGTTAATACTATCCCCACAGTAGGTGATCTGAGCCAGCTCGGAAAACCATCTTTCTGCGAAGGAGACAGCGTGATTCTGAGCACTCCGCTGGTTACTGATTACCTGTATAGCTGGAGAAATGAATACGGACCAATTGCAAACACCGTTACAAACAGCTATACTGCTAAATCATCCGGCATCTATCAGCTGGATGTTTCAAGTGCTTCAGGCTGCAGTGTCAGAACATCTCCCGTATATGTAACTGTCAGGGAATCACCGGTTAAGCCTGTGCTGGATTCTGTTAACTATCAGCCCGGCAAGTGTCCGGGAGAAGATCCTGTTACACTCAAAGTCAACCAGACAGTGGCGGAATATAAATACCAGTGGTTCAAGGACGGAGTAGCTCTTACCAAAGATACACTGTCGTACCTGGAATTGTACGAAAAGGGTAACTATAAACTGGAAGCAGAACTGAATAAATGCGTATCCGAATCACGCATTGTCAATATTAATATACCCGACGGTCTGCCGAAGCCGCAGATTTATGCCCACGGTCCCGCAGTATGGTATCTTGCCTGCAGCAATAAGACTGCTGTCCATTACAGATGGTACTGCAACAATGTCCCGATTAAAGACGCTCCGGATCATTATATCTATGTTGCCGGACACAAAATGGGTGAATACAGGGTAAGTATAGTTAACAGCCTGGGATGCTATACATCGAGCGATGTTATTGCAATACCTTCAGGTATCACCGGAATTGACGATATTGATCCTTTTGAAGGACTTAAATTATACCCGAATCCAACCACCGGACTTTTCAGCGTTGAAATTGAAAATGAGGTTTTTGGTGATCTTTTAATCAGAATTTATAATCAGGATGGTAAAGAATTGTATAACTTTATGTTCGAAAAAACTTCAGCATATTTTTCAGCTGAGCTGAACCTGAGCGGGAAACCGGGAGGTTATTTTTTGATTACCTTTGATTTAGACAGGCGGTTTGCTGCAAAAAAGATAATAATTGAATAATCATTTGAGAATGAAACGATCGGCTCCTCTCATCTTGTTTATGCTGCTGGGTATGACCACCGGATTAATAGCCCAGGTTGATTTCTCAGATAAGGAAAAATCAATAATCTATACTAACGCAGTAAAGGTGCTTGAGGATTATCAGACAATAATAAACCAGGTAGGAGAGTTTGTGGTAAGCGATATCGATAAAGCCAGGAGCGGCGCAGAAGGTTTTCTTGAACTTTTTGTCAACAGGCAGGTTCTCATATTTAATGACCTTGATCCTGCCCATAAACTGAGCGAATTCTACGAAGCTGAAACATATTCAAATAGTATTATTCTCTGGTATCCCGATGGCATAACCATTAACCTGGATCTTTCCAACGCCAGGGTGAGCGATATAATGTCACATGAAAACAATATCTACTCACTCGATGTACTTGTCAAAAAATCAATAAACGGCAACTATCTGAACCAGACTCTCAACCAGAATGTCGAAGATCTTACCTTCAGAATAGCCTTCAGCGCAGAAAATAAGGCATTAAGCAACTTTAAGATCGTCGGGATACGAAATGCAGCATCAAACTACCAGATTGATTTTTCCCAGGCTCTCAGAGAAGTAAACGCAGAGGATTTTAATGATGAGGACCTTACAAAAATACAAAGTGCAATAAAGGCCATATTGCAGGATTATACCAATTTCCTTTCACTGATCGGAGATCCGCAGGAACCTGCAGAAGACAAGGAATTCTATAAGGAGAGCTTCCTTAAACTCTTCCCGACTGCTGATATAAGGGTTTATAACGATATCTCACCTGAACCTGAAACAAACCTTATATCTGCTTCAGATTATTTAACCAGGTATATCGCCGATTATCCTAACGGAATAAGGAACCTGTCAATTAATGCCGATTCTGCAAAATTCGGCAAAGTGATGAAGGCAGATGACGGGAGCTTCTATACTTATAGCGATGCCAATAAATTCTTCTCCGGAAGCTATAAAGGCAGGGATGTGTTCCGAAAAGCATTTCCCCTGATCTTCAAGATATCATTTACTTCCGTAGAAAAGACATTCTCCGATTTTAGGATAAGCAGCATTGATATCTCCTCAGTCGATTTTTATGAAGTCTCTGCTGAGACTGCCGGTGCTCCGCAGCTACCACAAATAGTTATCAGACCTGTTACACGAAAGGGATTTAACCTTTCTTTAATCGGTTCCTTCGGGCTGACAAGCATTACTAACAAGAACATAGAATCCCTCACAATTCCAAAAGATTCAGTGTTCTGGAATATAGATCCCCTCTCCGGATTCATTACCGCCGTAGGTGTAAGCTACTATTTCACAGATAATATTGCTGTACGCAGCGGACTTGAATTTAATACATATTCCGCAAAATATAATCTTCAGGGCAAATTCGGCAGCAAAACGCTTTCGGCGGATGTAAATTCAGACGAATTCTATAAAAGGATCGCAGCTGACTATGATTCGCTTCTCACAATAAACTATATGACCCTTCCTGTTCTTTTCAATTATACCAGCGGCAAGCCGGGAAAACTGGGATTTTTTGCAGAAAGCGGAATAAAAATATCTATACCTCAGAAAGCTTCATATAAGTGTACAGGCTATTATGTTTATACCGGATATTATCCGGATAATCCCACTGTGCTTCAGTCTCTTGACCTCGCTGAACTTGGTTTCTGGAAAAGGGAAGCTATTGATGTAACAGATAAAGCGAAAATAAAGGGCTTTAACCTGGCATTCTATGCGTCTGCAGGCATAAATATTCCGCTGGGTTACTATTCCTCCATAACGTTTGGCCCTGAAGTTATTATAGGAATTACGGATATTGCAGGTGGCAAGGAAACATATAAGGATATTTTTGGCGTGGAACATGAACACCAGCCTACAAAAATTAAAAATTTCGGTTTAAGAATAAGTTTAGCATACAAATTGTAGTTAAGTTAAGAAAACAACGGATTTTATGTTGAAAAGTACCATATTATCAGGACTAATATTATTTGTAAGTCTCTGCGCTTCAGCGCAGGAGACCAAAACTGCCGTAACCAGCAAACAGGCAAAGATTACGGACGAAATCAATCTGAGTGCAGCCGATATTGAACTGTTCAAGGAACAAACCAAACAGAAAGTAGAGGAATTTCAGCAATATATCGTAACGCTTGGAAGCAAGGATGAACCTGTGGAAAAGCGAAATATGGCAGAGAAGGAAGCATTAAAGCTCTTTTACAAAGGCGCTCAGATGGAAATCTCGACAGCTCTTCCGGACGGAACAGTTCAGAAAGTAAACCGGTCGATGGAAAAATACCTGGCCAGGCTGAAGTCGCTTCCATATACTAAAGTCATAATCAAATTTTATGATATTGCTTACATAAGGGAATTTACCAAAGGTCCCGATGGCAAGTATTATTCAACGGCAACCATAATCCAGGAATTCACCGGTTTCAGCAACGACGATATCATTTATACTGACATCACAAAAAAGGAAGTTGAAATAATAATTGATATTGTCGAGGATACCTTTTTCCAGGAGAAAAGATGGAAAATATTCCTGGGTGATATAAAAGCTACAGAAACAAAAACAGCCGTCTCCTGATGTCATCTCTTTTATTCAGAATAAATAAGAACCGGGCATCTTCCCTGGTTATTCTGATATTACTTGTCAGCGGCCCTGTTTTTTCACAAACTCTTACTGACCCGCAGAAGGCACGAGAAGAGATATTTATTGCCAGGATAAAGCAATTCAATGAGTTTGCCGACCGGTTCAACCTTAAAACCGATTTTAACGGCAATCCTGCTGATTCGTTATTCAAAGCCAGGATGCCGCGCGAAAGAATGATTCCTCTTCTGTTTGACCTTCAGGATCCCCGTATACAGCGTTCAGACACAGAGTATTCAGATGATTATGTAAGAACGAAGGAGGCATTTATCAACGATGTTACCCGCAATGACATTTTTCTTTATAAATATTCTCCGGATATTATTGCGGAAGCCAGGTCAAGGGTAATATATAAAGGGGCACCGCAGACAATCAGGCTTTTCCTCATCCAGGAAATTGTTGGTAATGATATGGTCAAATGGATTCTGTATTCAGTCAAAGGGGATATTCTTAATATTTTCAAGACGGATACTTCCATGGTGCGTTTCATTTCGCCTTCAAGCAATGAAACAGATTTCATAAACCTGAAAAGAGCCCTTGAGGATACAGACCATCTTCAATATTATGCTGAACACGATTATGAACCCGATTATCTTACACTTTTCTTTTTCTGTATCAGGTCAGGTCTGATGAAATTCGAGTATGTTGAAGAGGTTATTTATCATATCATTGATATCCCGGGCTGGTGCATAAAAGTAAGGGATTTCAACAGGAGTGAACTTAATTCAGGATGGCTTATCACTGATGTTGCCAGGAACAGTTTAGATATTGCCGATTTTATTACAAACCTTGATTAACCCGATCTGAGTGCCAACTGCAAATTCCAACTACAGAACAATCTCACTCTTAACTGGCCTCAGCAAAATAATCATTTTAGGGAAACAACAGCTTCCACAGGCCAGTGATCGGATATGAATATTCCACGTTCTTTCTTAACTAATGTCCTGTGAT
>CAYWEQ010000021.1:0-14926 GCA_964457185.1 uncultured Rikenellaceae bacterium | reverse complement strand
GGCCAGTGATCGGATATGAATATTCCACGTTCTTTCTTAACTAATGTCCTGTGATCCACGATTTTCATGCCGTCTTTTACAAAGATATAATCTATTCTCCCTGATCCTTCCTTGTCGCTGAAGCTGTTAAGGGTATATCCGGGGCCATAGGGCCGTTTTTCAGAGATCTTATAGGAATCCCTGAGCAGGGGAACGCTTTCCGCAGGACCCGTAAGTATAGCATACCCCTTACTGGTAGTCAGCATGTTAAAATCACCTGTGATAATGAAAGGGAATCCTGATGCAATGGAATCCACTTTATTCAGGAGGAGTATCGAACTCATGATCCTTGCTGAATCGGAATCATGCGCGAAATGGGTGTTAAAGAAAAAAAGATGTTCATGGCTGCTCCTGTCGACAAGCTCAGCCCAGGTTACAATGCGTGGAAGATTTGCCCCCCATGCCTGTGATCCTGCGACTTCCGGTGTTACGGAAAGCCAGAAGGTCTTTGAACGGACCATATCATATCTCTCTTTCCTGAAAAAGAGAGGATTCATCTCACCTCCCTTTGCACCGTCGCTTCTTCCGACTCCAACCGATGCATAATCTCCGAGGGCTGAATCAAGAACATCATACTGATGTGACAATACTTCCTGCATTCCCAGAAGATCAGGCTTCTCATCCTTTATGAAGTTACATACAATTGCCGCCCTGTTCGGCCAGGCATTCATGCTGTCAACAGGAGTGTCCAGCCTGACATTCAGTGTCATCACCCTGATCTCATCCTTACCTGATCTTGAACAACCGGTAAAAATGACCAGAAGGACAGCCATGAAATAAGAAATGAACTTTTTCATCTCAGGTGAATTTTTTATCAAAGATAATCATCTGGATGGTATACCGGCTTGTTCATGCTGTGATTTGTTGAGGGAAGGTCATACGCCAATATTTAATATCTTTGCAACTGAAGAAACAATACACCTCTTGATGCCTGATTTAATTAAGCTCTTACCTGATTCTGTAGCTAACCAGATCGCTGCAGGTGAAGTCATACAGAGGCCGGCTTCAGTTGTAAAGGAGCTTATGGAAAATGCCGTTGACGCAGGGAGTGGAAAGATAAACGTAATAATAAAGGACTCAGGGAAAACATTGATCCAGGTCATTGATGATGGCAGCGGAATGTCGGAAACTGATGCCAGGCTTTCATTCGAGAGACATGCAACATCGAAGATCTCTTCTGCAAGCGATCTTTTTGCAATACACACAAAAGGATTCAGGGGAGAAGCGCTTGCCTCGGTTGCTGCTGTGTCAATGGTTGAGCTTAAAACAAGAAAGAAAGGCACTGAGACAGGAACACTGGTTGTAATAAATGGTTCCAGGGTTGAAGCCCAGGAACCGTGCAGCTGCCAGGAAGGGTCGAGCTTTAGTGTTAAAAACCTCTTTTATAATATCCCTGCAAGACGGAAATTCCTGAAATCGGATATGACTGAATTCAGGCATATAATAAATGAGTTCCAGAAAGTTGTTATAGCTCATCCTGAAATAAGGTTTACCCTTAATCATAACGAGACTGAAATATATAATCTTGCCCCCGGGAATTTCAGGCAGCGGATAACCGGAGTTTTTGGAAAGCAGATAAACCAGGACCTCATCACGCTGGAGACAGATACAAACCTGATTTCAATAAGAGGTTTTATAGGGAAGCCGGAAAGTGCAAGACGTACTTACGGGGAACAGTTTTTCTTTGTAAACAGGCGCTTTATGAAACACCCTTATTTTCATAAAGCCGTCGCGGAAGCATACCAGAATATTCTTCCACCGGAAGCAATTCCGACATATTTTATTTTTATGGAGACAGATCCTGCCTCCATTGACATTAACATTCATCCCACCAAGACTGAAATAAAATTTGAGGATGAGAGATCAATATGGCAGATCCTTATGGCTTCAGTGCGCGAAGCTCTGGGCCGTTTTAATATTCTCCCCTCTCTGGATTTTGAAAATGAAACACTGATTGAAATACCTGTCAGTAAATCAATGGATCAAATCCCGGAACCACCTGTAATCAGAATTAACCCGGGATACAATCCGTTTGATACTGATGAGTCATTCTCCCACAAGTCAGGATTGATTGAAAGGTTTGAAAGGGAAAATACAGCAAACTGGGAGAAGCTCTATTCTGCTCTTGAAAAAGGTGAAAATATCCCGGAACCAGTGGCTGCCGCGAGTGAAACCGGAAGGAAATTCTTTCAGATAAAAAACAAGTATCTTGTATGCCCGGTTAAATCGGGTCTTATGCTTATCGACCAGAAGAGGGCTCATGAAAGGATCCTCTATGAAAAGTTTCTTGAATGTCTCAGTAATAACAGGTCTGTAAGCCAGAGTGAACTTTTTCCAGTAACTGCCGAGCTGAATCCTGCCGATATTCTCATTTTAAAAGAGATCGAAAATGATCTGAAGATCCTTGGATTCAGCATCGGGTTTACAGGAAGGAATAAAATAACTGTTAAAGGGCGCCCTTCCGGTTCTGAATCATCCGATCCGGTCAGGACACTGGAGATACTGATTGAAGAGTTCCGCAATACCCAGGCTGATCCGTCGGTGGGTGCCAGGGAAAAACTGGCTGCAGCAATGGCAGGAGCATCTGCAATACCATATGGAAAGACATTGACACAGAGCGAGATGGAGGATCTTTTTGATTCTTTGTTTGCCTGCCCGGCACCGAATTATTCGCCAAAAGGCAAATCAATTGTTATTATAATAACACTTGAGGACCTGGATAAAAAATTCAAATAGTAACCGGTTACAAATTGCCAGATTTCATAAGAAACATTAGTTTTGTCCTGGCATCTTTATTGAAAAACATCTCAAAAACTACAGATGAACGGATACGGAAGAGGTTTTTTCGGGTTACCCCCGGTTGTCAAAAATATCATAATGATCAATGTGCTGCTGCTGCTGGCGTATTATGCCGTCAAAAGCGTTTTCAGCATTGATCTGAATAGTATTCTAGGACTCTATTTCCCCAAATCAGAGAGTTTCAAACCTGTGCAGATACTAACGCATATGTTCATGCACGGAGGTATCTGGCATCTTTTCTTCAACATGTATGCACTTTATATTTTCGGACAGGTACTTGAAAATGTATGGGGACCAAAGCGGTTTTTAATATTTTATATGGTATGCGGACTTGGTGCAGCGCTTGTTCATGAATCAGTAATTGCATTTGAGTATAGCAAGCTCATAAATGCAATCAATCCAGACCAGCTTCAACTGGTACTTAATGAAGGAGCTGCCTACCTGAATGAAGGAAAAGTTTTCACTAACCCGACCATGCAGAACCTCCAGCTGCTGCTTAATACTCCGACAGTGGGAGCATCAGGGGCTATTTTTGGAGTGCTTCTTGCCTTTGGGGTACTCTTTCCGAACACCCAGTTAATGCTTCTTATACCTCCCATCCCGATAAAAGCCAAATATTTTGTGTTAGGTTACGGTGCAATTGAGCTTTACCTGGCATTTACACAGCCGGGAAGCAATATTGCCCATGCTGCCCACCTTGGCGGTATGCTTTTCGGGTATATTCTCATCAGATACTGGAGGAAAACCACAAAAACCCTCTTCTGATGGGAGTCTGGGACAATATTAAAAGCACATTCCGCAGCGGGAGCAATCTGACGAAGCTTATTTATATCAACATTGGTATCTTTCTTCTGCTGACAGTAATTGCAATAATAGGCTTCCTGCTGAATAATCCTGATCTTTCATCAAAAGTCCTGGTATGGTTTGCTGTTCCCGCATCATATAAAACCCTTCTTATTAAACCATGGACGCTCATTACATATATGTTCACTCACAAGGATATCTGGCATATCCTGTTCAATATGCTATGGCTATACTGGTTTGGAAGGATCTTTCTCGAATACCTTGACCAGAGAAAACTGGTTGCTGTCTATCTTCTTGGAGGCATCAGCGGAGCAGTGATTTATATTCTGTCATTCAATATCTTCCCTGTATATAAAGGTGTTGTGAATGGCTCAATTGCTATTGGCGCTTCTGCTTCGGTCATGGCTGTGGTAATTGCAATAGCGGCCTATGTTCCTGATTACACCGTAAACCTGTTTCTGCTCGGAAGAATAAAGATCAAGTACATAGCCCTTGGAATATTTGTTCTTACAACAATAATGGACTTCTCAGTCAATTCAGGGGGCAAACTGGCACATATCGGTGGTGCAGTTTTTGGATATCTGTATACAATAAATTTAAGACGCGGACGTGATATCGGCAAAGGTTTCAACAGGATAATAGATTTTTTTGCAACACTCTTCAAGCCGCGCAGGAAACTTAAAGTGACTTACAGAAAACCCGCCTCTGATTATGATTATAACAAGACTAAAGCTGAACACCAGCAAAAAATCAACATGATCCTTGATAAGATATCAAAGGGAGGCTATGACAGTTTGACCAAAGAAGAGAAAGATACCCTTTTCAACGAGAGCCAGAAGAAAGATTGATCCCCGGAAAAGACAGTTTCAACTAATCTTTTCAGAACCTTGTCAAAAATCGCGGTCATCAGGATATATTTTTTGCCTGATACCGGTAATTTTGCAGAAATAAATTCTTGATATCTGAGAAAATTCCTTAATAAAGTTCTGCTGGCGGTAAATATACTGTCTGCTCTTGCACTTCTCCTGTCTTACATGGCTGTTCACATAAATCCCGGGGATTTTGCCCTGCCTGCCTTTTTCGGGCTGGCTTACCCTTACATCCTTCTGGTTAATATAATTATTGTCCTTATATGGGCTGCGTTACTGAAATTTGAAGCCCTGATATCGGTTTTTATCATAGCCCTGGGATTCACCCATCTGAAAAACTATATCCAGATTGGGAAACACCCGGGAAATAAGGAGAATACATTCAGGGTAATGAGCTATAACCTCAGGTTGTTCAATTATTTCGAGAACGATGATACTTACTCTGAAAAAAAGGTTCTTGAGTTTCTGAAGGATCAGCATCCCGATATACTCTGCCTCCAGGAATTCTTTATAAATGGGAATCCTTCACAAAAGGAGGCTGAATTCAGAAAAGCCCTTGGAGGGGAATACTATACCCATATAAAGATTATCGGCAGCGGCAAAAACAGGTATTATGGCATCGTTACATTCAGTATATTCCCGATTGCCGGGAGGGGCGAGATAATACACCCCGGATCATCAAGTCTTTCAATTTTTACAGATATTGTCATAGAAAAAGACACCTTCAGGATCTTCAATAACCACCTTCAATCATTCAGGCTCAGGAAAATTGAACGTTCTTTCCTTGATGAAATAACCTATCCCGATGATAAGGAGGCGCTGAATAAAATGAGAAAAATATCCTTAAATCTTAAGCAGGGTTTTGTAAGGAGGGCACAACAGTCGCAGGTCGTAAAAGCACAGATAAATCATTCACCATACCCGGTTATTGTTGCCGGTGATTTTAATGATACTCCCGTATCCTATTCCTACAGGAGGATCCGGAGCGGATTATATGATTCTTTTGTCAGCTCGGGGTATGGAGCGGGATTTACCTATAAGGGAAACTACCCGCCAAACAGAATAGATTTTGTTCTTTATGACAATGCACTGGAAAGCAGGTATTTCGAGATAGTAAAGGTGAAATATTCCGATCATTATCCTGTCATCGCCTACTTCAGGAAACGTAATTAGAAAGGAAGCTTACTGAAATCGACGTTCCCTCCTGAAATAATTATTCCGACTTTTCTGCCTGTGAAAATTCCGGGATTTTCCATGATAACTGCAAGCGCCGTGGCGGAAGACGGCTCAATGATTATCTTCATCCTTTCCCATATCAGCCGCATGCACTCAATAATCGATTCTTCTCTGGCAGTAAGCATCTGATCAACATTTTGCCTGATGATGGAAAAAGTCAGTTCGCTGAGAGATGTCAGTAAACCATCAGCTATTGTTAAAGGATTAACAGAGGGTGTCAGTCTGCCCGTGGTAAATGATATATAAGCATCGTTAGCATTAAGCGGTTCAGCACCGATGACCTTTATCTTATCATTTAATCCCTTTGCTGTCGTAGAAGTACCGCTCATCAGTCCGCCCCCGCCAACAGGAGCCACGATTATTTCCAGGTCGTTTTTTTCTGTAAGCAGTTCCAGGGCAGCCGTTCCCTGCCCGCAGATGACATTGAAATTATCATAAGGGTGGATCAGTGCAGCACCTGTTCTTTCTATTATCAGTTGTGTTGTTTCTTCACGCGACTGAAGCGTGGGTTTGCAAAAAGTGATCCCGGCACCGTATCCGGCAACAGCGTTTTTCTTTACAACCGGGGCACTTTCGGGCATCACAATATATGCCCTGACACCATTCATTCCTGCAGCCAGTGAAAGAGCAGCTGCATGATTACCGGAAGAATGTGTGACTACTCCTCTGGCTTTTTCAGTGCCTGATAATGAAAGAACTGCATTTGTCGCTCCCCTGAATTTAAAAGCTCCTACCTTCTGGAAATTTTCGCATTTAAAGTACATCTCACAGTCAAAGATCTTATTCAGCTGCTGTGAGGACATAACAGGTGTATTGTGAATGAAAGGCCTGATACGTTCATGAGCGGCGTGGATATCGGACAGGGCAGGGAGGGTCATGGGTATATGTTTTTCCACTAAAGAAACTGCCCCGAATCTGGGGCAGTTTCCGGAAATATTACAATAATCTTTTTATCCGAAAATACTAAATGTAACGGTGAGTCCTGCAAGAACGACCGATACCATTGACATAAGCTTTATGAGTATATTAAGCGACGGTCCTGAGGTATCTTTGAAAGGATCACCTACAGTATCCCCAACAACAGAAGCCTTATGTGGTTCGCTTTTCTTGCCGCCATAATTTCCTCTTTCGATGAATTTCTTGGCATTATCCCATGCACCGCCTGCATTGTTAAGCATACTTGCCAGCACGAATCCCGAACTCAGACCTCCGGCCAGAAGGCCAATAACGCCGGGAACCCCGAAAATCACTCCGACAATCAAGGGAACAGTTATTGCTAATAATGAGGGGACAAGCATTTCACTCTGTGCTCCCGCGGTTGATATCTCAACACATTTTGCATATTCAGGTTTTGCTTTGCCCTCCATAATGCCGGGTATTTCACGGAACTGGCGTCTTACTTCCTCAACCATTTTGCCTGCAGCACGGCCCACAGCTTTCATGCTCATTGAGCTGAAAAGGAAGGCCATCATTGCACCTATGAATACACCTCCCAGCAGTATCGGATTAAAAAGTGAAAGGTCATAGGCGGCAGCAAAATCCCTGATTGTTGCAGAAGTGATATTAACTGCATCCTGTCCGTTCTGGACCGCAGGAACAGTGCTGTTGTAGAAAATTGTATCTCCTATCTGTTTGAATCCTTCCGGAGCCTTGTCAATGATTCTTCCCAGCCATAATCTCACTTCCTCCATATAAGCTGCCATAAGAGCGAGTGCAGTAAGGGCAGCGGATCCGATAGCAAATCCTTTTCCGGTTGCTGCAGTTGTATTGCCCAGTCCGTCGAGAGCATCGGTTCTTTCTCTTACTTCTTTGGGTAGCTCCGACATCTCGGCATTTCCGCCTGCATTATCAGCGATAGGACCGAAAGCATCGGTGGCAAGAGTGATTCCGAGAGTTGAAAGCATTCCTACAGCAGCGAAGCCAATGCCATAAACACCTATGCCAAAATTCTGGAATCCGCCTGAAAAACCATAAGCGGCTATGATACCAAGGACTATAGTCACAACGGGGACCCATGTAGATAACATGCCTACAGCCATACCTTCAATTATAACAGTTGCAGGGCCCTGTAGTGCCTGTTTTGCAATTCCCTGGGTAGGCTTATTGCCATCGGAAGTGAAGTACTCGGTTGATTGTCCTATAATGACTCCGGCAACAAGACCGGATACTGCTGCACCGAAAACTCCCCATGTTATCCAGTCAAGGGCAGCCATTACTGCAAGCACAACAAGTATCAGGGCAGAACTGCCGCCCGTGCCAAGAAGCAGGGCACGCAAAAGGATTTTTGGAGTTGCAGATTCTTTTGTCCTTACCATATATACTCCTGCGATAGAAAGCAATATGCCTATTGCCGATACAAGCATTGGTGCAATAACAGCCTTCATCTGGAGATCTCCGGTTATGGCAGGCAGTGCAGCTCCGAGAGCAGCGGTGGCAAGGATAGAACCTGCATAGGATTCATAGAGGTCGGCGCCCATCCCTGCCACGTCACCTACATTGTCGCCGACATTATCAGCAATGGTTGCAGGATTACGGGGATCGTCTTCTGGTATCCCTGCTTCAACTTTTCCAACGAGATCGGCACCCACGTCAGCAGCTTTTGTAAATATGCCGCCGCCCACACGTGCGAAGAGAGCCTGTGTTGAGGCACCCATTCCAAAAGTCAGCATAATTGCCGTGATTTCAATAAGTTTTTCATGTTCTGTAGTACCAGGCTGCACAAAGGTCAGTCCGATGAATTTCAATCCTGCATCCATATGTTCCGGAGTAAATACCCAGCTGTTAAGGATCAGGAACCAGATAGCAATGTCAAGAAGTCCGAATCCGACAACAACAAGACCCATAACCGCACCGCTTCTTAAAGCCACCTGAAGTCCTTTGTTCAGGGATTTGGAAGCAGCCCATGCTGTCCTGTTTGATGCAAATGTTGCAGTTTTCATTCCCAGGTAACCGCAAAGACCGGAAAAAAATCCTCCGGTAAGAAATGCAACCGGGACAAAAGGATTCTGAATCCCGAAATATGCCAGAATCGCCAGAAGAATGACAAGAATAATGAAAACCTTGACGACAACTGTGTACTGACGTCTCAGATAAGCCATCGCTCCTTCCCTCACATATGTAGCTATCTCCTTCATCCTGTCTGTTCCTTCTTCCTTGGCTTTCATGCTTCTGTAAAAGATCCATGCAAATAACAAAGCTATGAGAGCTGAAACCGGAACGATCCAAAAAATACTACTAATCATATTGTCTGTTTTTAAATTGTAAATTATAGTTAATGATGTGAAAAATTCACGGGTACAAAACTATATTAGTTTTTTATTAATGCAAATGGAAAGAAGACAATCTTGAAACTGTTAAATGATAATCAGATCTCGCGGAAAAATTCATAATTGATATTTTCAAGTTCCTTCATTTCAGGATAAGGATAGAAAGCTATTTCATCTTTTGCCCCGACATAAAATCCAGTCGCAATGGTACGGTAAAGAAGTGTTCCTGAGAAGATCCTCTGGACTGTCTTCATATGTTTATCATATTCACCTTTCAGGATTTCCAGGCAGTCCCTGAGATGTCCTATATTAGGGTAGGGCAGGTGCTCTGCCGAACCGCCAAGGGGATTTGTTGCCAGCTCACCAAGCTTCAGCTCGACAAAAAAGAGTTTTGGCAGTACAATAGGTGTTGATCCGTCAGTCAGCTTTTTAAGAAACGCCGATGGCGCAAGCCCGCTGGCAACAAGAGGAGTGACCGGAGACAATTCCTGGTACAGATGAAGGGCATTTTCCGGCTCCCTGGTTTTGTCATATGGAGCCCTTTTCAATTCCAGAGCACAACCGTGATCTGTCGTCAGATAGAGGCTTTTCAACGCAGAGATCGGGATCATTTCCAGGGTTCTGTAAACTGAAAGGTAAACAGAGCTTTTAGGACTGCCGTCTTCCTTGGCAACACATCTTTTGTTGAGACTTTCCATGTCAATGAGGTTCTCAATTATTCCAAGATCAACCTCAAAGAAAATCGTCTGACCTTTGTTCCGTTTCTTGGTCCCTGTTGAAAGATACAATCCAAATCCTTCAGGAGGGAGCATCGAAGCTACAAGCGCTTCCGGTGTGCAGGTTAAATAAATGTATTTGCTCATAGTTTAAATATTTTGTATTACAGTAAAATCGAATCTATATCAAATTTAAGCTTCTTTTTCAAGAACTGATGGGATAGATTTCACTTTTTATTCTTCACATATTTATTCATCCAGTTCAATACTTCCCAGTGCTTATGCAGAATTGTCTCACGGGCAGCATAGCCATGACTTTCATTGGGAAGCATAACAAGGCGGACAACCGCTCCGTGTCCTTTCAGCGCAGCATATAATCTTTCGCTTTGAATGGGAAAAGTTCCGCTGTTGTTGTCAGCCAGCCCATGGATCAGCAGAATCGGATCCTTCACTTTATCTGCATTCATGAAAGGCGACATTGTATTATAAATTTCAGGTGCTTCCCAGTAGCTTCTTCTTTCATTCTGGAACCCGAAAGGCGTAAGAGTTCTGTTATAGGCTCCGCTTTCGGCAATGCCGGCTGCAAATAACCTGCTGTGCGCCAGCAGGTTGGCAGTCATGAAGGCACCATATGAATGTCCGCTGACCGCTACTCTTTCCGGATCTGTTACACCCATTTCAACTGCCTTGTTAATGGCAGCTTCAGCATCTGCAACCAGCTGTTCAACAAATGTATCATTGGGCTCTTTACCATCGGCTCCCACTATCGGAAAAGCCGCATCCATCAGTATGGCATATCCCTGTGTGACATAGACAAGGGCCGATGCAGGGCTTATTCTTGTAAAAGTATAAGGAGACCCGCTTACCTGGCCTGCAGCTGAGGGGTCATTATATTCACGCGGATATGCCCATAAAAGCGTGGGCAGAGGGCCATCTCCCGATTTATCATAACCGGCAGGCAAATATAGGGTAAATGACAGATCCAGACTATCATTACGTTTGTATTTGACAAGTTCCTTGTGTATTCCGGCAAGCTGAGGGTATGGATTTTCAAATTTTGTGACCTGGGCAAGCTTGCCTGTCTTGATGTTCCTGATATAGTAATTCGGAACTTCCGACACAGATTGCCTGGACGTTAATACAAGGTTCTTTGATATATCCAGGATCGTTATGATATTTTCGTAGTAAGGAGCTTCAGATTTCCAGAGTCTGGTAGTTTTTCCGGCAGAGATATCATATTTATCAATGAAAGGACGGTCTCCTTCAGGCGATGCTCCGTTGCCTGAAAGTAATAAAGACCTGCCCTTATCTGTAAATTTCAATACTTCCCGCCCGTATATGTTCGGATCAGTTATAAACCTGCCCGGATTATTGTACCGGTCATCAGAATTGAATTCATGTAATTTCTTTTTGGTATTCTGAGGATCTGCCGGGTTGAATGAACTTATAACACGCATCCTTGTCTTGCTCAGTCCTTCTGAAATAATTGCATAATCATTTTTACCCCAGGTAATTCCGCTGAATCTCATCTCTGTAGCAATGAACTTCTGAGGTGATCCGTCAAAGGGATCTTCAAGCAGGTACACCTGGTCGTGATACTTCATTTCATTCTTGTAATCCCCTTTATCCAGAGCCTCTACCCAGGAGACAGTTGCAGGTTTATCTGACCTCCATGTATAGTACCTGGGACCCGGGAGCACCATATCGTAACCCCGGGGTTCATTTTCAATCAGAGGTTCCACAAGCAGTGTTTTAACAATATTGCCTTTGGTATCCCATACCTGGGTTGTTGTAGGGAAATTATACCAGGGAACAATATAGGAGAAGGGCCTGTTTAAAATGGACACAAGTAAATAACGGCCGTCAGGCGAAGGAGAAACACTTGTTATCATTCCAGGCTTACCGCTCTTTGAACTTGTTGTTCCGTCCCAGACCATTAGTTGTGATTTAGCAAAATATTCAAATATTGCTTCGTCCACAGGATCTTTGAGCAGATCCTGGAAGGTGGCGGCCTGACCTTTTTCCCCAAGGCTTTCCTGGATCACCGGACCCTCAGGCACCCGTACTCTCCCGGGTTTATTACCTTTTTCCGGATCGGTAATCAGATAAACAATTCTTTTATTGTCTGATAACCAACTTATTGGATTTCTGAAAACCATATTTACATTATCCGCGATCTTTCTGGCCTCCAGTGATTCGACATCGCATACCCATAGTTCGATTCCTGTTGTTAAAGCATTTGTAAATACAAACTTTGACCCGTCAGGTGACCATTCCGGCGATCCCAGTCGGGGATCCAAAGGCAATCCTTTCACACCACGGATTTCAGTCCCATCGATATTCATTATTCTGAATCCCTTGTTGTATGTCTGCCGGCTCGGTCCACTGGTGGCGGGGTTAATCCTCAATCCTGCAATCCTCAATTCTTCTTCCGACAATTCACTTATTGTTATTATAGGCGGTCTTTCAATAATGAGAATTTTTGTCTTGTCAGGACTTATAGATACAAGCGGAGTCACTGGAGCATCGACAATTTTTACAATTTCATCATGCGGAAGCTGATATTTCAGTGCTTCCTGAGGTAAAGCAGAGGCAGCGGCAAATGATGCTGATAATAAACTCAGGCAGATTCTTTTGATCATAAGAAATTTATTTAAAGTGAAACATTACACTCAAAGATATACATTTCATAAGATAGTATTATGGCATGGATTACTTCAACAGGGTACTGATTAAATACCCGTTACTTTTATTACATTTGCCCGTTAATAAAAATAACTGCACCTTATGACTGATTTTTTTGATGACAAGATCTCAGACAGGCTTGGCGGACTAAACTTCGGGAAATCAACGGCTGTTTATAAGTTTGAACTTATTAAACGGGCAAAAGCGGCAGCAAAACTGGCACATCCGGAAATAAGTCTTATCGATATGGGAGTGGGAGAGCCTGACTGGCCTGCCGATGAAATTGTGGTAAAAGCCCTGGCAGAGGAAGCCGGTAAACCGGAAAACAGGTGGTATGCCGATAACGGAATCCCCGAATTCCAGGAAGCTGCAGCCAGGTATCTTGAAGAAGTATACAGGCTTTCAGGTTTAATACCATCAGAAAATATTATTCACGGAATTGGATCAAAGCCGGCACTGGCTATGCTTCCTTTATGTTTTATCAATCCCGGCGATGTTCTGCTTACTACAGTCCCCGGATATCCGGTAACGGCAACCTATACCAGATATCTCGGAGGAGAAATATTCAATCTGCCTCTGCTGGAATCAAACTCTTTTCTGCCTGACCTTGGTTCAATACCACAGGCAGTTCTGAAAAAGACAAAGCTCATGTATATGAATTACCCTAATAACCCTACAGGAGCAGTGGCAAACAGGGAATTCTTTAAACATGTCGTTGATTTCGCGGCAAAAAATGGCATTATCGTCATACATGATGCTGCTTATGGCGCCCTCACTTATGACGGGTATGAACCGCTAAGCTTCCTTTCAGTCGAAGGAGCCATGGAAGTGGGACTGGAAGTTCACTCATTATCAAAGGCTTTCAACATGACAGGATGGAGAATAGGGTTTATTTGCGGCAACGGCAAGGCTGTTAAAGCATATGCAACAGTTAAGGACAATACCGATTCAGGTCAGTTCAGGGCAATACAGAAGGCAGGTATCCAGGCATTTAAAAATACAAAAATTACCAGGAAAACAATAGAAAAATACTCCAGGAGATTCGACCTGCTTGTCAGAGCCCTTAATGATGTCGGGTTTGAAGCCAGGAAACCCAAAGGCTCATTCTATTGCTATGTGAAAGTTCCGGAAGGTGCCGGCGGCAAAAGGTCATTCAGTACAGCATCCGAATTCTCGGAATTCCTTATCAGAGAATCATTGATATCTACTGTACCATGGGATGATGCAGGGAAATATGTAAGATTCTCTGTAACTTTTGAAGCTGATTCAATACAAAAGGAGGAAGAGGTAATTAATGAAATGAAGAAAAGGATGAAAATATTGAATTTAAAATTCTGAGAAAAGCCCCGGATGTTTATTTTGTTTACTTTTTAAGACAATAATCAATAAAAAATTAAGTTTAGAGATCAGCTTCTGTTTTAAGTTATAAAAACATTTTGACTATTTCGGAATTTTTTTCTAAAGCTATATTTTTGTTTTTTTCCGATAGTTAGTATATTTACCGCGCAAAAAACTATCCTGCTGTCATGCCGAAAATTTCTGCTGTAATCATTACGATGAATGAAGAACAACTAATAGAACAGTGTCTTCAGTCACTTGATGATATTGCAGACGAGGTTATTGTAGTTGATTCATTTTCAACCGATTCCACTGAAGATGTTTGCAAAAAGTATAATGTAAAATTTGTAAAACACGAATTCACCGGATTCATGGATCAGAAAAACTTCGCTGTATCGCTTGCCTCACATCCATATATTCTATCACTTGACGCCGATGAAGCCCTAAGCGAGGAACTCCAGAAATCTTTACTTGAAGTAAAGAATGATATAAAATATGACGGTTATAAAGTCAGCAGGTTAAGCAACTTTTGCGGGCAATGGATACGTCATTCTGCCTGGTATCCTGATCCGCAGCTGAGACTCTTTAAAGCAGAAAAGGGGGCATGGGGTTTGATAAATGTTCATGAAACATTTATTATGAATCATGACAGCAGGATCAGCAAACTGAAAGGGGATCTGCTTCATTGGCCATGCACATCAGAACAGGACCTTACTGAAAAAATTGAAAAATATTCTGATGTTGCCGCACACGAGGTTTATGAACGTGGTATGAGAGTTTGGTTTATTACTGCCTATTTCCATATGTTCTGGAGATTTTTCCAGACTTATTTCTTCCGCCTGGGTTTCCTGGACGGCAGAAGCGGTTATGTAGTCTGCAAGACCGGTGCATACTCAACCTTTCTCAAATATCAAAAATTGAGAAAGCTCATGAAAGAGGTGAAAAAGAAGTCGTCATAACACCATGAAATTTGAGGATGACATCAAGGGATCCCTTAAGATACTTAAGGAAGGTGGAGTTATCCTGTATCCTACAGATACCGTCTGGGGACTTGGTTGTGATGCCACCAACCCGGCAGCAGTTCAAAGGATTTTCAGAATAAAATCAAGAACCGAAAGCAAAAATCTTTTAATCCTTGTTAACGGAATAACAATGCTTGAAAGATATGTAAAGG
>CAYWEQ010000020.1:25893-26970 GCA_964457185.1 uncultured Rikenellaceae bacterium | reverse complement strand
GAGCATTGACGATTTTATGACTTCTTTCTTTCCGTCGGGATATGAAGCCAGGAAAATATGCTGCATGATAACCATATCTCTTTCATTGACTGACAATGACATCCTGCTGATCATCCTGTCGGAAGTGATATCAAATGGAGTTGTTCTGTCATAATTGAGTATCTCATCGCTGAAAAATCCAAGGAATTCCAGTGATTTAACCGGGATTGAGCTTTCGCTGATCCCAAGCCTGGAAGCCACAGACCTTTTAAGATCAGCAGTGCCGGTACCGGCACATTCGGAAAGGAATTCAGCATAAGTTTTTCCGCTGTAATTCTTTTGCGTATCATCTATCATATTGAGACTCTTCATTGCATCAAGAGTCTCGCACCAGCCTTCATACCGGAAAGTTCCGCGATACATCGTTACTGCTTCAGGTATCCTGTAAATATCAATATAGCTTATCGAGTCCCTGTTCGGATAGACCTCCAGATCTCCGATCCCGGGGAAATTATATCGGAATCTGTCCTTGAAAAGGTCCACCGGTTCAATGAATACTTTTTCCCCTTTCCTGATATAGAGTGCACTGTTCCTGCCTGCAAGAACAACTCCCTTCGGGCTCCAGGAAAACTTGTATTTCAGAGGATTGTCGACCGCCTCCGGTGCTGGGAGTGCGCCGCACAGGGAATAGAATTCCTCGACTTTACCATTGTTGCTGTGAATATGGTCAATGATCTTCATTGCAGTCATGTGATCAATCCCGGGATCAAGCCCGATCTCATTCAGGAGTATTATACCTGCACTTTTTGCTTCCTCATCAAGGGCCAGCATTTCAGGCTGGACATAAGATGTTGTTATGAGGGGCTTCCTGCATTTGATACAGGTTTTTGCCACCAGTGTATGAAACCTGTAAGGCAGGAAGGATACTGCAATATCATGTTCAGTAACAAGTCTTTCAAGTGTATCAGTATCATCAGTTGACCACTTCAGGGAAGATCCGCCAGGATGTCCTTTGATCATTCTGTCAGCCTTCTCTTTTGTAGTGGTTGCGATCGTTAAACTGAATCCGCGTTCAAGCAGGAATTCAACCATCGGCTT
>CAYWEQ010000020.1:0-25793 GCA_964457185.1 uncultured Rikenellaceae bacterium | reverse complement strand
TGGTTGCGATCGTTAAACTGAATCCGCGTTCAAGCAGGAATTCAACCATCGGCTTCACAACCAGTCCTGCACCAAGTATCAAAACCTTATTCATAGATAAAGAGTTATAAAAAGTCCAAATTAATCAATCTATAATATATAAAACATGATTTTTGTTGCTGTCTGCCTCATCCCCCCGGCCCCCTTCTCCCGTAGAGAGAAGGGGGAGTATATATCTTTGGAACAGGATAAGCCCCTCTCCCCAGGGAGAGGGGTTTGGGGTGAGGTTATTAAATAATAGTATCTTTGTTAAGAGCAGAAAATATTAACTGTCTCCGCTATTTGTCACCGTATGTCAGATGACCGGAAATATGTCGAAACTCCGCTGATGAAGCAATATTATAGTGTAAAGGCGAAGCATCCTGACGCGATACTGCTTTTCAGGGTTGGTGATTTTTATGAGACATTCGGTGAAGATGCTATCCGGACATCTGAAATACTTGGCATAACCCTTACGCGGAGGGCTAATGGTGCAGCTTCTTTTGTAGAGCTTGCGGGATTTCCGTACCATGCACTTGATACATATCTCCCGAGGCTTGTAAGGGCAGGACAGAGAGTTGCCATCTGCGAGCAGCTTGAAGATCCGAAACTGGCAAAAAAAATTGTAAAAAGGGGAATTACGGAACTCGTGACGCCGGGGGTTTCCCTTAATGAAAATGTGCTCAATCATAAGGAGAATAATTTCCTCGCAGCTGTTCATATTGACAAAAAAATTGCAGGTGCTGCATTTCTGGATATATCCACCGGAGAGTTTCTTGTCTCGGAAGGTACCATGGAATATATAGATCAGATGCTGAACAACCTTCAGCCCAAGGAGGTCCTCTACGAAAAAAAGAAAAAGGAACTTTTTATTGAAAGCTTCGGAACGAAATTCTATACATTCAGGCTTGATGACTGGATCTTTACCCCGGAAGCAGCAAATGACAGGCTTCTTAAACAATTTGAAACAAGCTCCCTGAAAGGATTCGGCATTCAGAATATGCCATTCGCAATAATCGCTGCAGGCGCCATTCTTCATTATCTTGATATTACACAGCATGAACAGCTGGGACATATTAAAAGCCTGTCACGGATTGAAGAGGAGAGATATATCTGGCTGGATAAGTTCACCATAAAGAACCTTGAATTATTCCATTCGCCGTATGAAGGTGCAAAAACACTGATCGATGTGATGGACCGTACTATATCACCTATGGGAGGAAGACTGCTCAAGCGGTGGATCTCCCTGCCTCTCAAGGATATTCAACCTATCAATGAAAGGCTGGATATTGTACAGTACCTTGTCGAAAATAATCCCTTCAGGGAAGAGATATCAGGATTGATACGCCAGATAGGAGATATTGAAAGGCTCATTTCAAAAGTTGCTGTAAGCAGGATCAATCCCAGGGAGGTTGTACATCTCAAAAAAGCCCTCAGGGCCATAGAGCCCCTGAAATCGTTCTGCAGCCAGAGCGGCTGTGCTCCGCTGGTTAAGCTGGCTGAGCAGCTCAATCCATGCAGGTCACTTGCCGACAGGATAGAACATGACATAAATAACGATCCTCCTGTCCAGATAAACAGAGGAAACATAATTTCAAAAGGAGTATCAGCGGAGCTGGATGAGCTGAGGACAATACTCTACAGCGGGAAAGACTATCTTGTTGATCTCCAGAGCCGTGAGAGCCAGCGAACGGGAATTACATCATTAAAGGTCAGTTATAATTATGTTTTCGGTTATTACATTGAAGTAAGGAATACACACAAGGATAAAGTGCCTCCTGACTGGATAAGGAAACAGACTCTTGTAAATGCCGAGCGCTACATAACTGAAGAGCTTAAAGAATATGAAAGCAAGATTCTCGGTGCTGAGGAAAAAATCCTGGACCTGGAAACCATATTATTCAACGATCTTGTGCTGGCTGCAGTTGAATATATTACTCCTGTTCAGCTGAACGCATCAATTATCGGCAGGCTTGATTGTCTTCAGTCATTTGCCGTTCTCTCTGATGAGAACAGCTATGTAAGGCCTCTCCTAGACGATTCAATGAGAATAGAAATATATGACGGACGCCATCCGGTGATAGAGAAACAGCTGCCTGTGGGCGAATCGTATGTGCCTAATGATCTGTTGCTCGACACCGATGATCAGCAGATAATAATTCTCACAGGGCCGAACATGTCAGGTAAATCAGCCCTTTTAAGGCAGACAGCCCTTATCGTGCTGATGGCACAGACCGGATGTTTTGTGCCGGCAAAAGCTGCAAAGATCGGAATTGTGGATAAGATATTTACCAGGGTTGGCGCTTCGGATAACATCAGCCTGGGTGAATCAACATTCATGGTTGAGATGAATGAAACAGCAAGTATTCTCAATAACCTGTCAGAACGAAGTCTTATACTGCTCGATGAGATCGGGAGGGGAACAAGCACCTACGATGGCATTTCAATAGCATGGGCAATGGTAGAGTACCTGCACGAAAACAGACTGAGAGCAAAGATCCTCTTTGCAACTCATTATCACGAACTTAATGAAATGGAAAATTCATTCTCAAGAGTAAAGAATTACAATATTTCCATTAAGGAGCTTAATAACAAGGTTATTTTCCTGAGAAAACTCAAAAGGGGCGGAAGTGAACACAGTTTCGGGATCCATGTGGCAAAAATGGCAGGTATGCCGCGAAGCGTTGTGAACCGGGCAGATGAAATTCTTAAAGAACTTGAACAGAGTCATGAAAAACAGGAGCTGACCAAGCCGATAGCAGACCTGGCCGGTCACAGGGAAGGATTGCAGCTGAGTATTTTCCAGCTTGATGATCCCGTTCTTAAACAGATAAGGGATGAATTGCTTGAGATCGATATTGATAATCTGACACCTGTTGAGGCTTTGAATAAGTTATACAATATTAAAAAGCTTCTGAAATGAAGCTGTTCCCAAAAAAATTCGTATATTGAAATTATCCCAAAATAAAAGCTGATGCCACATTCACATGTAAAAAACAGATTAAAGATTGCAGTGCTTGGAGCAGGACATGGCGGCTTGGCTATGGCTGGTCACCTGGCACTCATGGGGCACAAGGTAAACCTGTTCAACAGAGGAGAGGAGAGACTTTGGGGCGTAAAATCGTCGGGATCTATCGAAATAACAGGAGAAGTGGAAGGTTTTGGCAAAATCGATCTGGCAACAACATCAATGGAAGATGCCATAAAGGGCGTTGAAATGATAATGGTTGTGGTCCCTGCTAACGGTCACGGATGGATAGCAGAGCAGATAGCTCCGCATCTGGTTGATGGCCAGATAATTGTTTTACATCCCGGCAGAACATTCGGCGCCCTCGAATTTAAACAGGTGCTGAAGAGAATGAATGTAGCAGCAGATGTCATAATATCAGAAGCACAGACTTTCATTTACGCGTCGCGTGCAACAGGACCATCACAGGTTCATATCTTCAGGATTAAACATTCAATTCCTGTAGCATCTATCAGGGCCCATCTTATTCCAGATGTGATCAGCAGACTTCGTCAGTTTTATCCGCAATTTGTTCCTGGTGACAATGTCTTTAAAACAAGTTTTGAAAATATCGGAAGTGTCTTCCATCCGGCCCTGTGCATACTGAATGCAGGCTGGATTGAGCATGATATTGATTATCAGTTTTATCATGAAGGTGCTACACCTTCAGTTACCAGAGCCCTTGAGAAAATTGATGAGGAAAGGGTAAAGGTTGCTGAAGCTCTTGGTATCAGGGCTATATCTGCAAGACAATGGTTGTATATGGCATACAGTGCAGAAGGAAGTACTCTGTATGAAGCCATGAAGAGGAACAATGGCTACAGAGGGATTCTTGCACCCAAATCGTTGAAAGTAAGATATATGGAGGAGGATATCCCTTTCAGTCTTGTCCCGATAGCCTCCGCAGGGAAAATGCTTAAAGTGCAGACACCCACTATTGATTCCATGATTCATCTGGGATCGCAACTTAATGACTGTGATTACTGGTCACAGGGAAGGACTGTTGAAAGCCTTGGCATTGCAGGGATGAGTGTCAGGGACCTCAGGCTGCTTGCCATTGGTGAAACGGCAAAATAATAATAGTAGTAGGAACTTTTTGTGCCTGGTAAGATAGCTTACCGGGTAAATTTGGTTTTTATCTGAATTAGATTGATGGACATTTTGAGAAAAAGCCAGCAAGATATTTCACGAATTTAAAATGATTAGAAGCAGTATACAAAAGATGTTATTATGAAAACAATCATCGGTGCTGCAATCGGCAGCTGTGTTCACGTCGGAGGTCTGCATCATTTTCTTAAAATTGCTGAGGCAGAAGGTTATAAGACAATATCACTGGGCCCTGCAGTCTCAATAAAGAGAGTGATCAGGACAATTAAAGATGAAAAACCCGGGATAATGGCTTTGAGTTACAGGCTTACCCCTGAGACTGCTTCTGAGCTTTTTATGGAATTGAAAAATGAATTGAAAAAATCCGGAACCGGAAATACAAGAATGATATTCGGAGGTACTCCGCCGGTGGCAGCGGAAGCCATTATTTCAGGACTGTTTGAAAAGGTTTTTAACGGAACGGAATCAACAGAATCAATAAAGCAGTATCTGAGAGGTAGCAAAGGAGAAAAAGAAGAGAGTTCTCATTCCGATACTCTTATCGGAAGAATCAATCAGAAATATCCATATCCTCTTATACGTCATCATTTTGGCAGGCCATCGCTTCAGGAAACAATTGAAGGAGTTGTAAGGATTTCCGATTCGGGGGTTCTCGATGTCCTTTCAATAGGTCCTGACCAGAATGCACAGGAGCATTTCTTTCATCCTGAGTCGATGGATCACAGTCAGGACGGAGCCGGAGGGGTGCCGGTCCGTAAGCCGGAAGACCTGGAAGCCATTTATCAGAGTACAAGGAGGGGGAATTTCCCTCTAGTAAGGTGTTATGCAGGTACACGTGATCTGATGAAATGGGCTGAGATGAGTGTGAGAACAATAAATAATGCCTGGGCAGCCATTCCTTTATGCTGGTACAGTGTGATAGACGGACGTTCAAAGCGTTTAATAGCTGAGGCTATCAGCGAACATAAGGAGGTCATGCACTGGTACGCCGAAAAGGGTATTCCCGTGGAAGTGAATGAATCACATCAGTGGAGCCTGCGCGATGCCCACGATTCTCTCGCGGTGGCGATGGCTTTTCTGGCTGCATATAATGCCAGGAAGATGGGGGTAAAGCATTATGTCTCCCAGTATATGTTCAATAATCCTCCCGGTACATCCCCTGAAATGGATATCGCAAAAATGCTGGCAAAAAATGAACTTATTGAAGGACTTTCAGATGATTCTTTTACGGTATTCCGTGAGGTAAGGGCTGGCCTTGCACATTTTTCACCGGATCCTTCTTTTGCACAGGGTCAGCTTGCTGCTTCTGCTGTGGTAAGTCTTGCAATGAAGCCTCATATTCTGCATGTTGTCGGCTTCAGCGAAGGTGATCACGCAATTTTCCCTGATGAACTGATACAGAGCTGCAATATCGTCCACGGTGTTCTTCACGACACCCTTTATGGAATGCCTGATCTTGCTGATAGTCAAAAAGTAAGAGACAGAAAAGATGAGCTTAAACATGAAGCGAAAATAGTGCTTGATGAGCTGAAAAAGAGGGGAGCTCAGGAATGTGACGATCCATGGTCCGACCCGGAGACAATATCCGGAGCAATTAAAACAGGGCTCCTTGACACTCCTCATTTCCAGGGCAACCCGCACCTGTGCGGAAAGATTACAACAAGGCTTATCGACGGGGCATGGCATGCAATTGACAGGGAAACCGGCGATAAGATCACAGAGTCAGAAAGAATTGTTAAATTAAGAAGATAAGTTATGGCAGGAATAGCAGGAATAGCAGAAAAAGGAGCAGGAGAAAAAATCTCCGTTATGCTTGATAAGATCGGATACAGGGGGAGAGAAGGCAGATCTGTTTTTGAAACAGAGAATGCAACATTGGGAATAGTGTGGAATGAGTCTGAAAAAGATATCGTAAACAGGTATTTAGCATCCGGAACTGTGGGATATGATAATGGTCCGGGACATTTTGCAAAAGTAAAATCCGAAGGCGGAAAACTGATTCTCTCAAGAGATGAGCTGGGTGTTGCCCCTCTTTACTACGGAAGAGACAGCAACGGGAAATTGTGTTTTTCATCCGAAGTTAAAGCTCTTCTTTCAACAACCGGAAATATCAGCGAGATGCTCCCCGGTCACTCCTTTGAGGGGACCATTCTAATCCCATTTTTCAGGTTAAAAACCGGAACTGCCTTTAAAGAGAGCCCGGAAGAGATTGCAGGAAAACTGCGGACTTTGCTTGACAAAGCTGTATCTGATCGTATTAGAACTGAGGATACAGGATCATGGCTGTCAGGAGGCCTTGATTCAAGTGCAATCTGCGCACTTGCCATACGACATACCAATAAACTGAGAACATTCTCTGCCGGGGTGAAAAATGCCCCCGACCTTGAATTTGCTCAAGAAATGGCCAGGTCAATAAAATCAGAGCATCACGAGGTTATAGTTACGACTGACGATCTTGTTCAGGCATTGCCACAGGTTATATATCATCTCGAATCATTTGATGCACTGCTGGTAAGGTCCAGCATAACAAATTTTCTTGTAGCAAAGCTGGCATCAGAATATGTTTCTGAGGTATTCTCGGGGGAGGGAGGAGATGAGTTATTCGCAGGTTATGAATATTTGAAATCTATCCGGCCTGCAGAACTGGAAGAAGAACTTCTGAAGATTACCGCAAGCCTGCATAACACTGCTCTTCAAAGAGTTGACAGGTGTGCATCGGCATATGGGACAACAGCTCATGTTGTTTTTACGGATCCGGAAGTGGTAGAATTTGCTTTCAGGATCCCTGTTGAATATAAGATCCGTGACAATACTGAAAAATGGATTCTCAGGAAAGCAATGGAAGGGGCACTGCCTGATAAGATCTTTAACAGACCCAAGGCAAAATTCTGGGAAGGGGCAGGCGTCAGGGAGTTGATTTCAGATTATGCTGAAAAGCATATCACTGACGCAGATTTCCGGAATGAAAGATTGCTTTCCAATGGCTTGATAATAAACACAAGGGAAGAGTTATACTACTACAGGATCTTTAAGGAGCATTTTGGATCTGATATTGATCTTTCATGGATGGGCAGAACGGAAGGCAGTCCTGTTGAATGATCCTGCCCGGATCATATTATCTCTTTCTGATTATGCGAATTAACGAAGATTATCGTTCCGGTTTCGTCATACCCGTTCAAAACAGCATCCCAGTTATGCTTTAATCCCTGTATGCTGAAACCTGTCATTATCAGGGCTGCTGAAGATGATTTCTCATTTATCAGGCTTTTCATGGTCATACCAGGATCTTCGGTAATGATTTCAATATTCTTTGCCGTTATCGGCAGCCTTCCGGTTTTTACCAGCTCTGTTATTTTGATTCTTGTCTCTTCATATTGCCCAGGCTGGCATGTCTCAAATACCTTTATGTTAGCTTTTCTCCAGTCGGGATGGCCTGAAATAATAAAGCTGAGAAGTATGAGCAGGCTTGAGTTTTCCGGTTCATCGTTGTCTATCCAGACATGTATGCCATTCCTGAATCTTATTTCCTTACGGCTGGTTGCCAGCAGACAAATATCAAAATTACCAGCTTTTATGAGGCCGGTATTCTCTATGATCTCGCCAAGATTCTCGGGATTTTCCTTATCATATTCGAATATAACCATATTGTTCTCCATTCCCGATATTCCCGGCACCTGTATCGCCTGGGCAAGAGCTGATGTATATGAAGGGGATATCAATGTATCGACATACACATGATTATTGGATGTGTCATATATCTCAATCAGTTTTGTAAGCTCCTCTGCCGCCTGCTGACAGGTTGCCCTGGAATAATACCCGTCAATCCTGTGGAGATATGTACCGAATCCATACCTGAAAGATATCCAGTTAAGCAACTGAAATGCCCTGGCACGAACAAAGGAATCTTTTGAGATGCATATGGCACTGGGCCTCCATTCTTTTGCTTTTTTCCTGCTCTCAGATCTTTGAAGATAAACCTGTATGTTCCTGTTAGCCTGGAACAGGGCATTGGCAAACAGAGATTCTAGACCATCCCTTTCACGATGATACATTTTAATGTATGAATAGACGAAAGTCATCAGGATAAGGGATGCGAGGGCATAAGGGGCATTTATTTTAAACATGACCCATAATGCGATCAGAAATCCAAGAAGGGAGAAATACCATTTTGATCTGAACGACGGCCTGTAAGAAGGTGAGGAGCCGAAATGATTCAGGAATGAAATCAGGCATAATGAGCCGTATGTAACAAGGAAGAACATTGAGATGATCTCAGCCACGGCATTTACGCTTCCCAACGTTACGAAAACCAGGGCAATAATAATGGTAACCAGGCTTGCATTTGCAGGCTCGCTATCTGATTTCCTTCCTTGCGACAGCCATTTATTGATCCTTTTTACGGGGAAGGAGGAATCAAGAGCAAGAGCCTGTAATGTCCTCGGAGCTACCATCACTGAACCGATAGCTGATGATAAGGTGGAAGCTGCAAGCCCCAGCGGTATTATTACAGTGCCAAAGATGGCTATCCTGGACATGATCAGCTGGTTCGACAACATTTCTTCGGGACTGGCAGAAATGGAAAGCTTGTAAATCACAGCTAAATAGATCAGCATGCCGGAGAATGTTGCTATAATTGTGCCAAACGGGATTGATCTTGAGGGATTCTTAAGATCTCCTGACAGTCCTACTCCCGCAGTCATTCCTGTGAAAGCAGGGAATACTATTGCGAATACTACGAAGAAGTCCTTCATATTTCTCAGATCACCGGCAGGGATCTTATTGCCCGCAACAGCCTGATAATCGGTTGTTCCCAGGAAAAAGAGGAGTAATGAAATGAAGAGGATACCCACAACAATATAGAGCATTTTAACTCCCATGTTGGCACCTTTCCTTAGAATAACATATCCCAGAACAAGCATTGACGGAATACTTATGACCTGTCTCGGAAGATTGATATTCAGCGAGTTTGAAAAATAGTTGAACAGGAATTCAAATGCTTCGGTGAAGGCAATAATGTAAAATGCCACGCTTATTGCCTGCGAAAGAAAAAGGGCCATTCCGATTGTTGCACCTATATTCAGGCCGAATGAACGTGAAATTATAAAGTATTCTCCTCCTCCCTCCACCCGTTTGTTGGTTGCCAGTTCGGACAGTGCAAAAGCAGTAGGGATAGTGAGAGCGTGGCCGACGATTATTATGAGCAATGTACCCCAGAATCCAAGGGTTCCCACAGCAAAGCCAAATCTAAGGAACAGGATAGCTCCAAGTATCGTTGAAACAGCCGTGAAAAAGACAGGAATCGTGCTGAATCGCTTATTTGTCGTTTCTGCTCCCATAACTGATAATAACAAATTTTGAGGAATTATTAAAGTCTGACAAGAACATTGCAGTTTTACATTACTGATGACTTATAATGAAACACAATGTTAAAAGTAATTATAAAATAGCAATTATGAATAATCATTGAATAAAAGAAGAAATACCGGATCTTATGTCTTATCAGAGTTATTAAAAACTGATAATATTTCAATGATCTGAGACTGATCCTTTACATTGAATCTGGCGTTGGTCGGCTTGCTTCCAATTTTTATTGTAAATCCTGATGCCGGGACTGCTCTGAACAGATCTTCATCCGTGCTGTCATCGCCGAGTGCAAGAATAAAGTCATAATTGCCCTGATTGATAATCCGGGTAGCCACTGTTCCTTTATCGTATAATAAGCTCTTGATTTCCAGCACTTTATCTCCTTCAAGAACCTGAAGTTTTGATTCACTCTTCAATATTTCAGAAAGGTCATCTTTCAGCTCATTCATCCTCAGTGAAGCAATTTCCTCATCAGCATTGCGGTAGTGCCACACAAGCGATGCCTGTTTATCTTCAATCATAGAGCCGTTACATCTGTCAACATATTCATTTAATAACGGCATGAATTTATCCTTCCATGAAAGATCTATTTCTGCACTCTTTTCCCAGCCGGATCCGGGATGTTTTTCAAGGTATCCGTGTTCTGCAACCAGGATCGCATCAATATTTCTGAACTGTTCATCCAGAAATTCCCTGTCCCTGCCGCTGATTATTGCAATTGTATTATCAGGATCAGAGCTGATTGTATTCAGTATTTCCCTGGTGTTTTTATTTAGCACTGCCATTTCAGGCAGTTTTACTATTGGAGTCAGTGTCCCGTCATAATCAATGAGAAACAGACGATTCCGGGATTCCCTGTATTTCAGTTTAATAGATTTCAGGATATTTTCATCCAGGTATTTTACCTGCATTTTATTCTGTTCTTTCTTCACATCATCGATCTGGTTAAAGAAATCGGTTGTCCAGGTAAAGACATTATACCTGTTCAACCTGTTCTGCATTTTATGAATTCTTTTTTTCTTCTCTTCTTCCGGCATGATCAAAGCTTTATTCAATGCTTCAGCTGTTTCCTCAATATCGGTCGGATTGATTATTATAGCCTCATTGAGTTCTATAGAGGCTCCGGTCATTTCACTGAGCACAAGCATGCCATGATGTTCTCTCTGGCAGGCAACGTATTCTTTAGCTACCAGGTTCATGCCATCTCGCAATGGTGTTATAAATCCGACATCGCTGAGATTATAAATTGCTATCATTTCGTTGAACGGGATTGTCTTGTACTGGTACACCAGGGGGCGCCAGTTCATCGTGCTGTATTTGCCGTTTATTCGTCCCACTGTTGCTTCAATTTCTTTCTTTAGTTCACGATATTCCTGGATATTATCTCTCGAAGGAACAACAACCATGTTAAAAACCACCCTGAAATGCCATTCAGGATGCTGTTCAAGAAAACGTTCAAATGCCTTCAGCCTGAAAAGGAATCCTTTCGAATAATCGAGCCTGTCAACCGAAAAAATAAGTTTCTTATCCTCCAGGTAATTACTTAATTTCTTCTTCTGGATTAAAGTTTTGGGGGCAAGGCATGCATCATGGAATTTATTGAAATCAATACCTATCGGGAATGCATCTGCTTTACATAGTCTCTCTTTTATTGAAATGAAGTTCTGATCGACCTTATAGCCGAGTGTTCTTTTCACTGATTTGATGAAATACTGGGTATAATCATTTATGTGAAATCCGATGACATCCGCTCCGGTCATACCTGTGAGTATTGATTCACGCCACTTGCGCGGGAGCAGACGGAACATCTCGAATGACGGAAAGGGTATATGAAGGAAGAAACCGATATCAGCTTTTGGGAAAGATCTTCTTATCAGGTCGGGCAATAAGAAAAGCTGGTAATCATGGACCCAGATAAAGTCACCTGGCTTTATATGATCCTTCAGCTTATTGAAGAACAGATTGTTAGCGGTGGTATACGCATCAAAATAGCTGTTATCATAAACAGTACGGGAGGGGAAATAATGGAAAAGCGGCCATATTGTGTCGTTACAGAAGCCTCCATAATATTTTTCATTTACCTTCCTCGGTATTTCTACCGGAAGCAGCTTAACACCCGGATGGACATCCTCATTCCCCAGCTGACTGTCACCTGTGCCTGCCCAGAGAATTTCAGGTGAAGAATTATTGTTTGAGTTTATTCGTTCGGACAAAGACAGTATAGCAGAAACTAATCCTCCGGAATTCTGAACAGCATAATATTCTTCTTTCTTTCTTACCAGCTTGAATGGGAGGCGGTAAGCTGCAATTATAATCCGGTTGAAATTAAACTGTTCGAATGTTTTCATATTTTAAAGAAAAATCGGTTTATCTAATTTTGTTGACAGCCTGTATACGGCATTAACCAGACCAACGTGGCTGTATGTCTGCGGAATGTTGCCCCACTGATTGAAATTCTTATAGGCCAGGCAGGAACAATTACCTATTACACCAAAATTATACCTGTTCATTGTGTCTTGTAATTATTTAATCTTTTGCATGATGAATCACCCTTTGAGGGAAAGGAATTTCAATACCTTCATTATCGAAAGCAATCTTCAGGCGTTTACGTAATTCTCCGGTTATTTCCCATTGCTTAAGTGGCTTTGTCTCACCAAGAATCTTCACTATTATTGCGGAATCTGCAAAATCGTTGACGCGTAAAAACTGAGGGGGCTTTATTATGAAGTCTTTATAATAAGGATCTTCTGCCAGTTCATTCCCCACCTGGTTTATTACTTTAATAACATGTTCGAGGTTCGAATTATATGCAATTCCGATATCGAGATTTATCCTGGCAAATTTCTTTGACAGATTTGACACCCTTGAAATATTGCCGTGCGAAATATGATGTACGGTTCCGTTCAGGTCTCTTAATGTGGTTTCTCTCAGGCTTATGTCTTCAACAGATCCTCCTGTGCCATCAATATTGACCACATCACCTATACGGTACTGATTTTCAAGGATAATAAACAATCCGGAAATTATATCCCGAATGAGGTATTGTCCGCCAAAACCAACCGCCAGGCCAACTATTCCTGCTCCTGCAAGCATTGGTCCTATCTCGAGGCCGCTTTCCTGCAGTATCATCATTCCGGCTATTACAATAATGACTATTCTTGCGGTACCGGAAAAGATCCTGTTAAGAGTGTCCTCCCGTTTCTTTTCTGCCTCTTCAGGCATATTGCCGTCAGCAATAACTGCAACTCTGACAGCTTTAATGATAATTCTCCGGATAATCTTGTTAATCAGCCAGGCAGCCACGGCAATAATTAAAATCTTTATACCATGTGTTAACAACCATGGGACAATTGCTTCACTCCACTTTATAATTATATCTTTCATTGTGATATTGATATTAGGATTACGATAATTATCATCAGAATTTTTCAGTCATTCTTTTACTTTTTATTTATATTAAATCGCCTATGCATGTAAGCGATATATTCTGAATGGAATCAGAACTTGCAGTAAATTCTCAGGTATATTAAAATACCTGTGACAAATTTGCACCGTGTAAGACTGCAAGATAGTAAAAAATTGATTTTTTACCACTTTGGAAGTGAGTTCTTTATCAAACAGACTTACGAAACCTGTTATTATGATATGTTAATTTCAGGTAAATGAATGGACTGACATTTGAATATTGAACATCATCTGGTTAATTTGCACCATTCAGTGATTCATATTACCATTGTTTTAGTGAATTATGCAAGCATATGCTTTGTATGCTCCAATGCTGAATCTGTTCCGAAGATACTCAGAACATCTCCGGTTCTAAGATAGGTTTTCCCGTGTGGGATGAAGAGGTTGTTGCCTCGTTTCACCATGATCAGGATAGCATCTTTATGGAAAGGGATTTCCTGTACCTGGTGTCCGTCTATACCGTGACCTGTAACCGGGATCTCCTCCACGGTAAAATACTCAAATGTTTCTACAAGTGCATTATAGGTGGCGGGCCGGACAATAAGTGTTTCGATTGTGGTTGCCAGTACTCTTCTCACATCTATGGTTTTAATGTCCAGATTCTTAAGTTGTTGTTCAATTTTCCATTCATTGGCCAATGAAATGATCCTTTCATGGTTATACGTTTTCTTTAACATCTCACAAATACGGATATTCGATTCATCTGATCCTGTATCAACAACCACATAGCTGGAGGCAGTCATCTGTAGACTTTCATATATTGCCGGATCACTGCCATCAGACAGACAGGCTTTCAGTCCTTTGGATTGAAGATCTTTGAACCTGTTTTTGTCAATTTCAACAATTACCGAAGCTTTACCGTGAATATTCAACCTCCTTGCAAGCAAAACGCCCTTGCTGCTGCCTCCTATTATTATTGTTCTTTCAGGTGGCTGCCTGTCTTGCAGGTTTATTGAATTGTATAATACCGGGCCGAGGAAGCAGGTGGCGACTGCCATAATAATAAAACTGGCATTGATGCCCGGAGAGATAACTCCCAGTTCAAGTCCGATTGCAGAAGCAGCAATAATAAGACTTAAGCGCGAGGAGAGTAAAAAGCCGCCGGCTAATGCTCTCCTGCTGCCAAATTGCCTGATAAAGATGAAAGACGGAATCAACTTTATGAGAAACATTGCCAGAAGTAGAATTAAAAGAATAGGGATCAGAGTAAATTCATACTCCTTAAGGGCAGATGGATCAAATTTAACTCCAACCATAATAAAGAAAACCGGTATGAAGAATCCATAGCCCATACCATCGAGTTTTATAAGCAACAGGGATCTTTCCTTGTGAAGGAAAAGTGAAAGAAGTATGCCACTCAGAAATGCGCCCAGCAAAACTACTTCAGCACTTATATATTGACTTATTACAACAAATATCAATAATAACAGCATTGATCCCCTGATACTCAGCTGGGAAGCAGCATGCGATAGCTGGAACGATATTTTCTTAAGCACGGACCAGTTCCTGAGCCGGTTACCGAGCCTGTACAGAACGTAAAAGAATGTAAACAGGAACAGAATAAGGAGGATTTCTATCCTGAATCCGTTCTTAATGATATAGGCAGTGAAAGTAAAAAGGGTGATACTGAGGATATCCGCTACCGCTGCGGCAATTATCATCATTTGTCCATAAGCTCCTGTAGCTTCCCCCCTGTTTTTCAAAACGGGAAGGATAACGCTTACCGAAGTTGTGACCATTATCAGGGCCACATACCATTTGTTTCTGATATCAACAACATGAGATAATCCAACGGCAGCGCCATACGATAAAATTATTGTAAGACAGAAATAAAGAATAGCCAATATCAGTGGATTCTTTATAAACCTGGAATAATTTATCCGTTTACGGGGAAAAGAAAATATTACCTGGTCCATATCTATTTCCAGGCCTATAAGGAACATCAGAAAAATAAATCCCGTTAATCCCAAAAATTCAAGGATATTCTTACTCTCGGGACTTATATTGGCAAGAAGGTATCTCCCTGCAAAATAGCCAAGAAAGATCTCAACAACTACTGAAGGGATCTTTTTTATCCTGAGAACCGATAACAGCATTGGAATGATCCATGCAAGACCCACAATGACAAGTAAGGGAAAGTATTCGAAGTTCAAAGAGATACTCAGCCAGGGTCCCATAATACCATTTTGACTTTAGTCCAGATGCAATATAACAATTTTACTGTTTGAGAGCAGCCTTTGTAAAGATAATCGGGTTATACCTACTATTAAAAGGCACAAGATAATTGGTAATATTGAACTCTACTCCCTATACCACCTGGTACTGCAGAGCAGCAAAAGCCCGTACCACAAGAATACACAATCCTATGTTAATAAGACAAGATCGCGAAAAACAGCTAAAATATTTATAGCATATTTCACAAATCTTTTAAATAAATTTTGTATATTGAAAGATGGATCGTACTAGTAACAATTTAAAACTTCAAATATGAAAGAACAATTTCAAATTTTCCTGGAGAGCTCCCAGCAGTTTCTGAATGAAATTGCATTGGCTCTGCCCAAAATTCAGGTCATTAAAAAATGCCTGCTCGGACAATAATCTCAGCAGGTATTTTTATGCTGTAATCTAAAATAAAAGATTTTTTCATGTTTTAGCCAAAGGCATTCAGAATAAACAAAATTAACCGGGAAAACTGAGTTGAGTTAAGGGATATATCTAAAAAATGCAGGCAGTCCCCCCTGTTTCTAACATTTAGTTTTTCTTTGAAAGCGCCTTTATTTCCTGATCCAGCTCGTTCCAGTCATTGAAATTGAGTTTTTCAGCATATTCCCTGTCCTTACCCTTCACCATAAGAGATATAGCCATTATAATATTAGTTATAATAATAATGTATAATAGTATTCCGGTATTAAAATCACTAATCTGATATGAGACCGGTATGCTGAAAAATAAAAGAATTGTGATCAAACCTCTCGGGAAAACAAAAAGCTCGGGTAATAGCCGTTTTACAGCAAATACCTTCAGGATTATTAAACGGATCAGAAAAATGCCTGCAACAATTACGAGACTTATAATTGCAGCTTTTACATCGAGGAGGCTTTTCAGTTCCAGCGTCATTCCGAAGATTACAAAAAAGAATGTCCTTATGAAAAAAGCAGATTCCATTGTAAGAACATGAAAATCATTCTGAACCTTTTTCAATGAATCCGGATTAATAAGGCTTTTCAATTTACCGGCAAAGAAGATCCGGCTGTTATTGAGGATAATACCGAAGACAAGGATCATGATCAGGGAGGAAAAATGCAATAGTTTTCCAATTGAGTACAAAAGCACTAACACAGCGATCAGGAGAAAAAGTTTAACCTGCGACTTAAGTTTTTCCAGGAGTATTACCATTAAATAACCTACGATAACAGAAACAACTAGAGTTATTACAACATTTATAGAAACGTGTATAATAATCTCATTTGCTGAACCTTTTTCATAGCTGGCGAGGAGGTAATAAAAGATCATGATACCAAGGATATCCGAGAAGGTGCTTTCATAAATCAGGAATTCCTTACTTTTCTTCATCAGTCTTCCAACGCTGGGAATAACTATAGCGCTGCTTACAACTGAAATCGGGACAGAATAGAGGATTGAGGAAAAAAAGTCATCTATCAGATAGCTGTGCAATATCCAGGTAATAAAGGTTATGCATGCTCCCAGGGAAATGAGGGCCAGGAAGAACGATCTGGCAATCAAACCCCTTTTTTCGCGGGCAAGCTCAAGCTCCAGAGCCGCTTCAAGCACGATCATTATCAATCCGACTATTCCGATTACAACCAGAATATTCATCAGGTAGTCCGTTACACCGATTTTTAAGTAGTCTAAACCAAGCCTGATTCCGATTCCCAGCAATATCAGTAAAAGCACACTGGGGATGTTGGACACCTTTGATAACCAATTAAACTGATGTGATAAAATAATAATAATACATACTGCAATTATTCCGGTATAGGGGTTCAGTAATTCCATACGATTAATTAAAATTACCTGTAAAAGTAGTATTTTTGATACTCTTTATATGGTCAGAACATCCTGAATTTTTTATATTTCGAATAATAACGGTTTAAATAAAATGGCAAAAGCAAAAAAGTTCGGGACTTTTGGAGGTGTCTTCACTCCGTCCATCCTTACTATCCTGGGAGTGATAATGTACATGCGTATGCCGATGATAGCCGGGGAGGCCGGATTATTCGGCACCCTGGGCATCATCATCGTTGCACATCTTATCTCGATAACCACCGGGTTGAGTGTATCTTCAATAGCGACCGACAAGAAGGTAAAAGAGGGGGGTACTTATTACATTATCTCCAGAAGCCTTGGTCTGCCGATAGGAGGCACCCTGGGATTAGCATTGTTTGTCGGATTGTCATTCAGCGTAAGTCTTTATCTTATTGGGTTTTCAGAGAGTTTTCTCAGCTATCTGGATCTCCCCATGGACATCAACAATATCCGGATTGCAGGAACCATTATACTTCTGGTAGTTACAATTATAACCTTTATCAGCACCTCCCTGGCCATCAAGGCCCAGTATCTGATAATGATGGCCATTCTTCTATCCCTTCTTTCGATATTGTTAGGCAGGCATGATATGGTCCCTGCTTCACCTAACCTTTTCGGAAAGGGAACAGGTGTACCCCTTATGGTTTTGTTTGGTATCTTTTTCCCTGCAGTAACCGGATTTGAAGCAGGAGTATCCATGTCGGGCGATCTTAGGGATCCGAAAAAATCGATACCCCTTGGAACTATCTCTGCTATTGCAATTGGTCTGGTAGTATATATAGGACTTGCCTTTTTCTACTCTTTCAGGGTAGATGGTGAGGTTTTGGCAACCGATCCCAAAGCATTATTCAAAGTAGCTCTGGTTCCTCAACTGGTGATTGCAGGTATATGGGGAGCAACTTTAAGCTCAGCTCTTGGAAGTATACTTGCTGCTCCGAGAATTTTACAGTCTACAGCTATTGACAAGATAACGCCCCGGATCTTTGCTCACGGAACAGGAGCATCAAAAGAACCCAGGAATGCTCTTCTGTTCACTTTTCTGATTGCTGAAGCAGGCATTCTTATAGGGGAGCTGAATGTTATTGCCCGCATAGTCTCCATCTTTTTTATAACCACTTATGGTTTCCTGAACCTGAGCGCCGCTTTTGAATCGCTTACCAGCGCTGATTTCAGGCCATCTTTTAAAGCGCCTCCATGGGTGAGCATAATAGGATCACTGGCCTGTATCCTGGTTATGATCCAGCTTGATTTCCTGGCGATGATAGGGGCAGTTATAATCCTGGGAGCATTGTTCCTTTTTCTCAAGCAGAGGCAACTGGTGCTTGAAACGGGTGATACCTGGAGCAGCGTATGGGCTACAATGGTCAGAACCGGACTACGGCGACTTAATAAATCGACCTTACAAACCCGGAACTGGCGGCCGAATATAATTCTATTCTCAGGTCAGGATCAGGCCAGGCCTCATCTTGTAGAGCTTGCAAGTTCAATTTCCGGAAAGCTGGGTATGTATTCAGCTTTTGAAATGGTGGAATCCGGCGAGCAACGACTGGTAAGAGATAAACGATATTTTGCGGCCTTTGGAAAAAAAGATGAATTCGCTGTACATCAGCATAAATGTCGTAATATCTATGAAGGTATTGACGAGATATCCAGGGTTTACGGATTCTCCGGGATTGAACCCGATACAATTCTCATGGGATGGAGTAAAAAGGAAAAGAATAAGGAGCAGTTTTTACGTCTCCTCAGAAGTTTTGAAGAAAGCGAATACAATTCAATTCTGCTGAATTACAACTCTCAAAAACAATATGGAGAAAAGAGAACTATAGATGTCTGGTGGAGCGGATGGGGCAGTAATCTTTCCTTTTCTATTTTTCTATTACGACATCTTACTTCTGCCGGCGATTGGAAAGATGCTCATATCCGGCTGCTGGTGATAAGTAATTTGCCTGACCGTAATGAATCCATTAATAAGACTCTTCAGCAGATCTTCAACCAGTACCGTATCAATTTCGAGATTAAGATAATAAACAACAATATTGACAATCTTCAGAAGAATGAAATTATAAGCCGTGAATCTTCAGGTACTGACCTCACATTTATCGGCATTCCCGATAAGCAATACAAGCATATTGATCAGACCTGGGATGAGGTCACTTTTCTTACCCCACACCTGGGTACTTTTCTGCTGGTGAATAGTTCATCAAGGTTCGAATCGTTCGATCTCCTTCTTGATACAACAGAAGATACATCTCTCAAAAAACCGGAAATGAAGGCAATTGAACTTCCTGAATTAATGCCTTCAAAGTACAGCATCATTAATGAGGATATAATAAAAATAGATATAAACGGACAGAAAGTCCTTGACCTTTTCTTCGAAAAAGCATTTGCTCCTGTTTTTTCGGAGTTACGGAAACTGACTGAAGAATTACAGGCTGGAGTAAGTACGGTTTATATTCAACTTGCGAAACTTAGAGGGATAAATGACACTTATCGCCGCAGGAAAATAATTATCAGGATAAAAAATGACTTTTATTTCAGGGCGAACCGGATATTCGAAGATCTCAGCAACAAAAAACTGGTCATTCAAAAAGAAGCCCTGGCAAACGGAGTCATCTGGTATGTTGAGAGACTCGACAAAGACCTCAGCAGGTTTCCCCTTAAGATCATTATACCCTATGAAAGGGAAGACCTTATTCTGAAAAAGAATGATCCCTTGCGTCTAAAATGGTTCATTCTCAGAAAACGTGTTACACATCCTTTTTCACGGAGATCAATACCCGGTAAAATCCGTTATTATGAGATAGCGTACTATTATCTCAGGAACAATCGCCATTATTTTCTTTCTGTTTTTCTTGACAAGTTTCAGAATGATTTACTGGAACAAATAGCAGGAACAAGAGGCATTATTACTTCTATTGACAGCACTCTTGATAAATTGCTCGAAAATACTACAGGCAAAGATGAAATCATGAATGAGGTCGCAGAAGCTCAAAAAACCCATGAAAACAGGATAAACGAATTGATTTCCGACATAAACCTGCTCGGGGAGCAGGATAGGAAAAGGCTTATGGTGGAATTCCGGAAAAACCTTCAGCTGATGAACAATGACCTGGGCAAAGCTGACATTAATTTCCGTATCAGGCGAAAACGAAGGAATAAGAAATATTATGAGGAACTTGTTCAGAATAATACCAGGTTCCCCGGCTTGTGGTATGAACAGACGCTTCTTCAGGTAAATAAAATTCACATGGATGTGATCATGCAATCGTTCAAATGCCGGATCAAAGACAAAATCAATGAATTGAAACTGGTCATCGATCAGCAACTGGATAATCGTTTCAGGATGGAATTGAAGGATATCCGTTCCGGGCTTGAAAAATTTATCAGTAAAGCTGTTGCCATCCCCATGTTAAAAATAAGAGTTACCTCTTTTGAAGAGAGTATTACTTTATTGAAAGATTTTAACCTTTTTGGAAAAGAGATCATAATGCTTGCCGAAACTCTTCCTGAAAATATTGTTATTGTATCTTCATCAATGGCAACATCATCTCCGGGTCAGGCTGAAGAATCATTGGATATTCCATTACGGAAGATCACTCGGTACTATATTGAATCGAAGTTCATCGGCACAACATTTGATCAATTGGAAAAGGTAGCCGAGTCCTTGAAGAACTCAATTTTCATGATAAATGACCTTCTCAACCTGACACGCTTCAACCTTGAAAATATTCCGGAGGAACTTCCGGACAAACTAGAGATTATTTCCCCTATTATTAATGAGGCGTGTCAGCAAATTCTGAAAGAGGAAGAAAAGATAGACTTTATCAGGAACAATATTAATGAATTGATCAGCAATACACTTGAGGAAGTATTCGATAAACTCAACTCTTACAAGATATCTTCGACAGCAGGTGAGTATTCATGGCTGATCCGGGAACACACGAGCAAGAAAGTAAGAAAAACCATTCACTTTTATTTTAATAATTTGAGGCATTTCTTTAAGAATTTTACCGTCAGAATGCTTTATTCAAGAAGCGAATGGATCCTGCTGGCAAAAAAAATCACGGAATCTGAACAGAAAGGAAGGGGGAACCACAAAATTCTTGACCTCATAGAGTCGGTAAGCCCAAGGGAAAAAGTTATGGAAAAACTTCCGCAATACTATAAGAAACTGTTCAGCGGCAGGTCAAGCATAAGTGAGGATTTCTGGATAAGCAGACAGAAGGATGAAGATGAGTTCATGACCGCTGTAGATCGCATCAATTCGGGGTATAAAGGAGGGATAATGATTATTGGTGAGAGAAATTCGGGCAAGACAATGTTCTGCCGCTATACTGCCGATAAAATATTCAGGAAAGAAAGAATTTTTCACATTTCCCCGGTATATTCCGGATCGGTACAGGTGTCGGATTTCATGACCGAATTAAGCAAGACAACCGGTACTAAGGGAGATATACATGAAATAATGGAGTTACAAAATCAAGGAAGTGTGTTTATCATTCACGACCTGGAACTCTGGTGGGAACGTTCTCAGAGTGGTTGTGAGGTCATAAAGCTGATTATAAACCTTATTAAAGATTATAGCAGAAAGTTCTGTTTTGTGGTAAATATGAATCCGTACGCTTATGACCTCATGAATAAAATGATCAACCTGCAGGAAGTTTTCATAAGTGTCATATATTTGAAACCTTTCGATTCAAAGGATATCAGGGAGATGATCATCCTCAGGCACCGGTCAAGCGGGTTAAAATTCGTGCTGAAAAAGAATGAAGAAGGGGAATTGTCCGAGATCCGCATTGCCAGCCTTTTTAACAAGTATTTTAGCTTTTCCGAGGGCAATCCGGGTATAGTACTTAAAGCATGGCTTGCCAATATTGTCAGTGTATCCGGAAACAGGATCTTTATCCGCACTCCCCGTCTACCGGACACGAAAGTTTTTACAGAGCTTGACGATGACTGGAAAGTTGTTCTCCTTCAGCTGATCCTGCATAAGAGATTGACCTGTGCCAGGCTTGACAGAATATTTTTGCAGGACGATGCAAGAACCCGCGGAATTATTAATGCTTTATTAAGGACTGGCCTGATCGAAGAGAGGAATGAGGACCTTTTTGTTGTGAATCCTTTCATTGAACCTCTTCTCATCAGGGTTTTAAAGAGAGAAGAATTATTATAGCACTCTTAAGTTGACAAATAATATTTGCCTGAGATGAAAATCATTATTGTGATACTTGCTGCAACCCTGGTATTCCTGGGGATAAGGATCATCCGGCTGGGCATAAAATACCTTTTAAAACTGAGACCGGGGTTAGATTTCCCCGGGAAAATATTGATAGTCACAGAGTTCCTGATCTGGTTCATCTTCGTTTTCAAATCAACTGATTTTCTGTTCAGGGAAAAGTTCTATTACCAGTATATTGTTGTCAGTTATATCGTGATTTTTCTGGGTTTCTTTACATGGTTTTTTATGAGGGATATATTTGCCGGCTTCATTTTCAGGATTAAGTACAGCTTTAAAACCGGGACATATATAAGTGCAGGTGATAAAAGCGGTCAGATTAAATCTCAGCAACTTACCTCCATTAAGCTAAAAACAAACGATGGTTTGATACTAAATATCCCGTATACAAGGATAATCAATGAAGTAATAACTGAACTTGGATTTCGCGGCACCCCTGAAGAGCATATCATGCAACTTCAGGCTGATTTTTCGATGAGCAGGACAAATGCAGAAGAGTTGATCCGGACTGCATTGTTAAATACCCCGTGGAGCAGTCTGAAGGAGGAACCAATAATCAGATTCGTGAAAGAAAACGAAAAAGGATATTTCTTTGAAATTACATTATTCTCTGTAAAAATGAAGCATATTAAACTTATAGAAATTGCTCTGGATAATGTGCCTTTACTGCACATTGTTACTCAAAAAGAATCTTCTAATACTTTAATTGCCTGATTGACAATACATTTATTTTACATTTTTGGGATTATCAACATGTAAATCAATTTGAGTAAACGGTATAATGATTTTATTTTCAATGAATTTACGATTAATAATTTTTCTTATATCACTTTTTACTTTTTCTATTCTGAAAACATTATTACTGAAGAATAATACCTGAAATTCCAAAGCTGAGTTTCCAAACTCCAGTAAACGGACTTCCAGAGAGTCCTTATCAGTTACATCCGGATGCTCAAGAGCACTTTCCTTTAGTACTTTTGTAACCAGTTCAACATCACTGCCGTAGGCTACTCCGACATTGATCCTGAAACGAGTTTTTTTGGACTGATGACTCCAGTTTATAACTTTATTTGTTGTAATCAATGAATTTGGAATAATTACAATAATATCATCTCTATTCAATCCCTTGGATGTCCGCAATCCTATTTTCTGAATAATCACAACGTCTCCGTCTAATTCCAGTACGTCGCCGATTTTTGTTGATCCTTCGATTAACAGGATTAATCCTGATATAAAATCATTAAACGTCTGCTGGAGACCAAGTCCAATACCTACAAGGAGAGCAGCTGAACCTGCCAGCAGAACTGTGAGGCTTATGCCCAATACATGAAGGATCATGCTTATGGAAATTACCCAGAGAACATACCTGATGATCTGATATAAGGAATAAGCATTACTGTGATCAATTTTTTTGGATTTTCTTTTTCTGAATAAGCCTCTTCTGACCAGCAAGACTATTAATTTGGTAATGAAGAAAATTATCAGGATAGTCAACAGGGAATAAATTTTAAATTCCTGGTCCCCAATCCGGAACAGAACAAAATCCATTGTTTCTTTTAATCTTTCAATCATTTAATTTATTTTTATCTTAGAGGGTTCTGAATATACTCTTCATAAAATCCCTTAAAAAAGGAACGTGCATTAATACCAAGGAATCTGTTTCTATATCCCCCTTCCTGTATAAATAATGTAGGCATCCTGAGTTTGGCTATCATTTTACCGTTTAAATAAAAATCTTTAGTAGACAACATCCATGTTCCTGTAGGATCTCCCTTTGCTGTATCAAGTCCAAGTGCAATAATCAGAAATTCAGGATTAAATTTTCGAACAATATTAAGAGTCCTGGTCAGGATTTCGCGATATTCCTCTCCGTTGAGTTCTTCTTTTAACGGAAAGTTATAATTATATCCAAAGCCCGAATTCTTCCCCTTTTCTTCCTTAAATCCCGAAAAATACGGATAGGCAAAGGAAGGGTGTCCATGAATTGATATCGTCAGCACATCAGCTCTTTCATAGAATATTTGCTGCTGTCCGTTACCATGATGATAATCCAGATCAAGAATTGCGACGTTGCCGTATCTGCTTAAATAATTGGCTGCAATCGCCGCATTGTTAAAATAACAGAATCCTCCAAACACAAAACGTTCTGCATGATGACCTGGCGGACGTGTCAATACATAGACAATCCGGTTTCCTGAAAGGATTGAGTCAGCAGCAGTTAATGCACAATTAATCCCCCATCTGGCTGCCAGGTAAGCATTCATATTAAGAGGAGTAAAAGTATCAATGCAATAATACCCGGCCCTGACTGAAAGTACTTTAGGCGGTTTAGTGATATTCCTTATCGGGAATACATATGGGTATACCGATTTTCCTGGTTCCAGTCCTGTACATACAGTTCTGAAGTATTTTACATACTTGCGGTCATGAATTTCATAGATAAACTTATCGGGATATTTCTTTACCTTTTCTTCAGAGATGATCCCGAGTTTGGAGATCTCCCTGAAAATGGTTTTAACACGAACAGGTGATTCAACGTAGCCAACTTCTTTTATATGATGAATTTGATGTCTCCCGTTAACAAACAATTGAATTTTAAGTTTGTTATTTTTTATCAGATGGATGTCAGCTTCCTGAGTTTTAACATAGCGGGGTGCCCTCAGTCTGACAGGATCATCCTTCACACTGTTGACAACCATATTTACATAATCAGATGGACAATAGTCTGAGTATTTGCGTTTCAGGATTGCCCGGCAGATTTTTTTCAGCTCTCCAGCCCTCAGGGACCTTCCTGATCCCAGATCGTCATATACAAGGTAAGGAGGACAATCATTTTCCGGCTTTACAGGTGTTTCATATTTGGTGTTGATAATAGGATAAGCTCCGAATTTCTCATAGAAAGCAAGCCTTCTAATATTCTGGTCAAGGACGGTTTTATCGCGGCACAAAGCAGGATCATCGGGCAGACATTCAAAAAATAGTCCTATTGTCCCGAGAGCAGCTGCTTCCTCCCGGATTCTTTCGTAAAGTGATCCTCCTACTCCGGAAGTGGGTTTGTCGGGGGTGACTGCCAGCAGATCAAGATAACAGAACTTAAGATCGGACATATAGAGCAGTATGGCAAATCCCCTTATATTACCGCGAAAATCATCAGCGATCACGAGTGATGTCTGATATTTCTTTTTAACCAGATTGATCATCTGTTGAGAGATATTTTCTATTTCATTTACTCTCAGAGCAGGGAACTGCAGTCTGATAATCTCTTTTACTCGTTCAACTGACTGTATGTTCCCTTCAAGGAAAGGATTTGTTATTTTGCGTATACGAAACATCGGTTTCTTATTAAGCAATTATAAAAATAACGGATAGTAATACTATTATGTTTAAAATCCCTCTATTAACCAGATTAAATAACTTCTTTTTCAACCGCAGTCAACTCCGGTCCCCTTATGATCCTTATCCGGTTTTGTTCAGAAAATATTTAATAATTCTGTTACAAACAGACGAATACTTTTTACAATATAGTAAATTTATTGCGGAAAATGTTGT
>CAYWEQ010000019.1:22794-27070 GCA_964457185.1 uncultured Rikenellaceae bacterium | reverse complement strand
TTTGCAGCACCTTTTGCATTGTTAAGCTCACCAAAGGAGTATCAAGCCGAACCCATTTCTACAGTTACAGAATGGGTTGTCCCGGTCTCAAAGATTGGTAACAGGTTCGAACTGTACTCAATGCCATCGACCGTTACCTTTGCCACTCCTTTATTGATGTGGTTTTTATTTATAACCTTGATTTTATAGGTAGCCCCCCTGAATTTACGGATTACTTCAAAGCCTTTCCAATCTTTCGGGATGCATGGATCAATTTTTATCCCATCATAGTCGGGTTGAATTCCCAATATAAAATGACTAATGGTATAGAAATTCCAGGAAGCTGTTCCGGTTAACCACGAGTTTTTAGCTTCACCCGGTTTGAAAGAATCTTTGCCGGCCACCATTTGCGCATACACATATGGCTCAGTTTTGTGTAGCTCGCTGATATCCTCGAGGTACGACGGACATATCTTTTTATAGTAGTCCCAAGCCTGATCTCCTCGTCCAATCACCGTTTCGCCAATCATGATCCAGGGATTGTTGTGGCAGAAAACACCTGCATTTTCCTTGTAACCGGCCGGATAGCTTGATATCTCGCCATATTCGATGTAATATCTGGTGAATGCAGGGTTATTAAGCACGATCCCAAATTCAGTATCCATACGTTCTTTAACCGAGTTGAGAGCTTTTTCACAAAAACCTTCTTCCAGGCCAATTCCTGCCATTGTACACCATCCGTTTGATTCGATAAATATCTTTCCTTCTTCGTTCTCTTTGCTGCCAATTTTACGTCCGAAGTAGTCGTATGCACGAATAAACCATTCGCCGTCCCAGCCGTGTTGTTTCACTGCTGCAATCATGTTGCCGACCTCTTTTTGTGCGCGGATAGCTTCATCGTTTTTACCCAGTTTTTTGCAAAGGTCAACATATTCCTTTCCGTAAACCACAAACAGGCCTGCAATCATCAGCGACTCAGCTTTTGTACCTTCGGTTTTATTTTCGGTTGTCTGAAATGATTCATTCGGGTCGTTCGAGAAACAGTTCAGATTCAGACAGTCGTTCCAATCGGCACGGCCGATCAATGGCAAACCGTGAGGGCCGAGGTTGTTCAGAACATGATCGAACGACACTGTAAGGTGATCGAACAGTTTGCGGGCAACACTCATGTCGTTATCAAAGGGTACCATTTCATTTAAAATGGAAAAATCGCCCGTTTCTTTAATGTAACTGACAGTCCCGAGGATCAACCACATCGGGTCGTCGTTGAAACCACCACCAATATCATTGTTACCGCGTTTGGTCAAAGGCTGGTATTGATGATAGCAACCACCATCCTGAAATTGTGTTGAAGCAATGTCGATGATGCGTTCGCGTGCACGTTCGGGTATCTGGTGCACAAAACCAATTAAATCCTGGTTCGAATCGCGGAAACCCATACCCCGTCCAATCCCGCTTTCGAAAAACGAAGCCGAGCGCGAGAAACAGAAGGTGATCACACACTGGTACTGGTTCCATATGTTAACCATCCGATCGAGCTTTTCGTCGCCCGAATTTACAGAGAAAACACTCAACAGATTATCCCAATATTCACGCAATTCGGCTAATGCAGCATCAACTTTCGCAGCAGTATTGAATCTGTCAATAGCTGCTTTTGCTCTGGTCTTGTTTATTACTCCTTTAGATTCCCATTTTGTATCTTCTTCGTTTTCAACATAACCCAGCATAAATACAAAATCTTTCGATTGACCAGGTTGAAGTTCAATTTCTATGCAGTGTGAAGCAATGGGCGACCAGCCGTGGGCGACTGTGTTGGTTGGATTTCCTTCAACAACCACTTTTGGTTCGTCGAAACCATTATACAGACCAAAAAATGTTTCACGATCAGTGTCGAACCCTTTTATCGGAACATTTACCGAGTAGTAAGCGTAATGATTGCGGCGCTCTTTGTATTCAGTTTTGTGGTAAATTACTGAACCTTCGATCTCCGTTTCACCGGTTGAGAAGTTACGCTGGAAATTCTCCATGTCGGCAGCAGCATTCCACAAACACCATTCTGTGAAGGAGAATATTTTCAATTTCTTTGTTTCTTTCGAATTATTGGTTAGTGTAAGTTTTTGAACTTCAGCCCGGGTTTTCAACGGAACAAAAAACAATACTTTAGCTGTTACATCATTTTTTTCACCCTTTATGGAAGTATAATTCATCCCATGCCGACATTCGTAGCTATCGAGCGGTGTTTTGCATGGTTTCCATCCCGGTGACCATACTATCTCCTGGTCTTTAATATAAAAATAGCGTCCGCCACTATCCATTGGTACATTGTTATAGCGATAGCGGGTAAGACGGCGGAATTTGGCATCTTTATAAAAAGTGTAGCCACCGGCAGTATTTGAAATAAGTGAAAAGAAATCTTCGGTGCCAAGGTAGTTTATCCAGGGCCAGGGGGTTTGTGGGTTGGTAATAACATATTCCCTGTGCTGATCGTCGAAATATCCAAATTTCATATTATTGTTTTTTTGGTAATCCCTTTTTTATATCCATTATAGCTACAATTAAGCTAATTCTTTTGCTCTTCTATTGTTCAATTCAATGGTTATTTCATCCATTTTTTTCTGATTTAATGGATAAAGAGTCATAACTGCGGCAGTAATTAATGCAATAATCCCTGGTATCCAGCTCATCAGCATTATAATACCCGGAACTGCACCCTGGATTGACACCTCATCCTGTCCGTTGTAATGGAATGCAGCCAGAACAAATCCAATAATTGCTCCGGCAAGACCTCCACCAAACTTGGTTGCGAAAGACCCGGCAGAGTAAACTAGTCCTGTGGCTCTGCGTTTGTTCTTAAATTCTGAAAAATCAGCAGCATCTCCAAGCATTGCAAAGAAGAGTGTAGGGAATATTGCGGCTCCTGATTCGGAGATGATACCGATCGTGAAAATAGCTGTTGTGTTTTCCGGGCCGCAAAAAGCAAGTAATGCATTTACAGCACCTGAGAAAATAAGTGCAGAAATAAACAGGTTGCGTTTCCCGTATCTTTTACCCAGAGGTGAAGTTATCATGGCACCTGCTATTGAAGCCAGCATTAGTCCGATCATATAAGAAGCTGCCAGCAACTGATGGTTCAAATAATGGGTAAAGTAGATGACAACAATACCTTGTTTTATCGAGTTGTAAACATTGAAAAGCAAGCCAATGATGAGAAGTATGATCCATGGCCTGTTTCTTATAAGGTCTTTAAAATCTTTACCAAGATTTGTTACCTGGTCTTTGGGAGGCTTAATACGTTCCTTTGTGGTCACGAAAGTTGCTATCATAAACAGGGATAAGAAAACAGAAAGCAGATAAATAGAATTGCTATAGCCTCTTTTCTGGTCAATTATGGTAATGTTTTTAGCCTCCAGGTTTTCTTCACCCGTCACAATAAAAGAGTATTCTTTTTGCGCCTTCATAGAAAAGCTTTTGCCTTTAGTAGGTACGTCGGAGCCGCCATTAATTGTTGTATCGGCCCAGGCAAACAGGGCGATTCCATTTTTGGTTCTGATGTTTACATTTTTAACATCCTGTGTTGCTGATACTGTTATCTGGTATTTTTCTGTTTCCAGTTTATCAATACCAATAGTCGGATTGATATTCCCAAAATGAGCAACTAAAAACAACAAAGCTCCCTGAACCACCAACCCCCCGGTAAATGCTCCGACCATACGATATGAACCAAGACTTGTGCGTTCTTTATCATTACCACTCATAACGGCCATAAGTGCCCCATAAGGAATATTATTCGCAGTGTAAACCAGCGTAAATAAAATATAAGTCGTATAAGCATATATTATTTTCCCGGTCGGGCTTAAGTTCGGGCTCGTGAATAGCAAAGACAATATAACCCCCAGTGGAATTGCTGACCATAATACCCAGGGACGAAATTTCCCGTATTTCGTATTGGTTCTGTCACCGATAATGCCCATAGCGATATCGCTAATACCATCACTGAACCGGGCGATTAACAAGAGTAATCCTACAGCAGCCGGATTTATTCCAAATACGTCGGTATAAAAAATCAATAAGAATGTTGAAACACCCCGCCAGGCGATATTTGCGGCCCCGTCTCCGAGTGCGTAACCGACTTTCTCAGATAGTTTTAGTTTTTGACTGATTAAATTCATGACAATTAGATTAGGCTATTAATTGTTATGAAACTAAGTTAAATAAAAAGTTCTGACTAATTACTGTGATTTCAAAATTGAATCGATCTGATTCAACTTCTTTGTACCTAACACAAATTTCCGGGCTG
>CAYWEQ010000019.1:0-22694 GCA_964457185.1 uncultured Rikenellaceae bacterium | reverse complement strand
AAAATTGAATCGATCTGATTCAACTTCTTTGTACCTAACACAAATTTCCGGGCTGACAAAGAATTAAATTGTAAGCAATTTAAAATCAATTATATTTAATGGACATTTAATGAATTAAAATAATTGGCAAACAGGGAAAATAATGAAATCAATTTTAAGAATCATGCAGCTAAGTTGGGAGTAGTCATTAGTGGTACCGGAATACGTAATGACTTTGCCTCTCCCGATCCGGCAGTCAGGGAAGAGGGGGTACAACGCGCCAGAAACTGGATTATTGCGGCTTCAAAAATGGGAGCTCCGGTAATACGCGTTTTCGCGGGTGCGATTTCTGAAGATGTTGATTGGGAAGTAGCTGCAGGCTGGATGATTGAATGCTACAAAGAATTAGCTGAAGTTGGTGCTCAGTATGGTGTAAAGATTGGTATTCAAAATCATGGAGATATGCTTCAAACAGCCGAACAATGCATTTATGTAATCAAAAAAGTTGATTCAGAATGGGTTGGATTAATTGTCGATACCGGCAACTTTAAAACCGAAGATCCTTACAAAGATATTGCAACAGTTGTACCTTATGCAATAAACTGGCAGGTAAAAGGGAGCGTATTTGGACTTGGCAGCGAGATTCCCACTGATTATAAGCAACTGGTTCAGATAGTGAAAGATGGTGGGTACAAAGGATTTATTCCGGCAGAGACATTGTTGGTCAGCGGTAAACCGTATGATCCGTTTGCCATGGTAACAGGAATGTTGGCTGAACTGCAAAAAGCGATCTCAGAAGTGTATTAATGATTAATCTGAAATAGAAGAAGCATTTTAATTAAAAGGCGTAAAATAATTGGTTATTGATAGCCACAGATAAGGCAAAAGAAATCCATGTATTACATATACTCGCTCCCGCGGGGTCTTTGTTCTCTGTGATTTTCTTAGAAAATTCTATGATTGTGAGCTTTTTATGATTTGAAATAACTATGTCTTTATTTCGCAGATACTAATGAGGGGAAATACTAAAAAATACTATATTTGAAATTCTCACTTTTATGCGTAATTTTTTTAATGTAATAGTAACTAATAGCCAAAAACCATTAATATGCAAAGGGAAGAAATTAAAAACAGGGTAAAAAATGTGATCGCCAGGGTCCTCGAGATTGATGAAGCCGAAATATCGGATAATTCAAATTTCTCTTTCGATTTAGGAGCGTCATCAATGCAAAGTCTTATGCTGGTTGCCGGCTTTCAGGAAGAATTCAGCATTGAGATGGATGAAGAAAAATCGCTGGAGGTTCAGACAGTTTCAGAGGCTGTTGATTTCATAAGCACCTATATCACCTGATCGTGCCGGTAATTTCTTCAGAAAGGCCGATATTTTCTTTTTGATGTCATAAACCTTTTTGCTGGTCTTTTCATCTTATCCTATATTTCAAATAAAAAATCAATAATAACAAGAAACCAATGTCTTTGAGAGCAGAAATCCATAAACAGAACCTTGTCAGGATATTTAACCCCAGATCAATTGCTGTCGTTGGTACAAACAATGTCAAAGGCACAGTTCCCTACGATATTTTATTCAACATACTGAAAACTGAGTTTACGGGTATCGTATTTCCTGTAAGCCCTGGCGAAAAATCAATATGCTCTGTTAAAGCATATAAGTATGTACTGGATATTCCTGACCCGGTTGATCTGGCTATTATTGTTTTTCCAAGTGCTGTTTGCCATATGGCACTGGAGCAGTGCGGACAGAAAGGAATAAAAGGTGTGGTTATTATTTCAGCCGGCTTTAAGGAAGTCGGGGAAAAGGGGCTTGAACGGGAAAAACAACTCTATCAGATCGCTGAAAAGTATGATATGTCTATAATAGGACCTAACTGCCTTGGCATCATAAACACCGATCCGCTTATTAACCTTAATGCTTCATTTGCCCGTAAAATGCCCGAACAGGGTAATATAGGATTCCTGTCGCAAAGCGGGGCCCTCTGTACCGCGGTACTGGATTATGCCTTTGCAAAGCATATAGGCTTTTCTAAATTCATAAGTTTTGGTAACAAGGTTGATATCAGTGAAATTGACCTGATCTATTATCTGATGGAGGATGACAAAACAAAAGTTATACTGTTATATCTGGAAGAAGTTACCAATGGCCGGGCATTAATGCAGGCTGCAAGGGATGTAATAAGGCTGAGCGGAAAACCTGTCCTCCTCCTTAAAGCAGGTCGTACTGAAGCCGGAGCATCAGCAGCTGCTTCACATACCGGTTCCCTGGCCGGAAATGATGAAATATTTGATGCTGCTTTTAAACAAGCCGGGATAATCCGCTGCAACAATATTGAAGAAATGTTCAATATTGCAATAGCATTTGCATATCAGCCGGCCCCAAGATCCAACAAGGTTGCAATTATTACAAACGCCGGCGGTCCCGGTGTATTAACTACTGACGCAGCCATACATGACGGACTGCAACTTGCGAAGTTCTCTGAAGAAACCACTAAAGAGTTCAAAAAATCTTTACCGTCAAATGCAAACATTAAAAATCCTGTTGATGTTGTTGGCGATGCCCGTGCCGAAAGGTACAACATTGCCATGAACGGAGCCTTCAGGGAAGATGACGTTGATGCAGTTTTCGTGATACTGACACCTCAATCCATGACAGATATTGAGACCATTGCCAGAGAGGTGGTAAAAGTCTCGCAGCAATATTCCAAACCGGTTTATACTTCATTTATGGGAGAAGCAGATGTTGCAGTCGGCGTTGATATTTTACTGAGAAATAAAATCCCGCATTACATCCTTCCCGAATCGATGTGCCGGAGCTTCTCGAGGGTTTACCGCTTCTACCGCGATCTTGATAAAGACATGCATCCACAGCCCGTTTATAACGATATTGACCTAAAAACTGTCAATTCAATACTGGATGAAGCCATCCGTAATAATCACCTCTATCTGCCTGAGGATGAAGCCGAAAAGATACTTAAAATATATGGCTTCCCGATAGTTCCAGGCGGTCTGGCTATCTCCCCTGATGAAGCTGCCTCAGTTGCACAGGATATAGGATTCCCGGTGGTAATGAAAATTATCTCAGATGATATAATACATAAATCTGATATTAAAGGCGTTGTATTAAATGTAAATTCAGGTGAAGAAGCAAGAAGAACCTACTCCGACATTAAAGAGCATATTTTGCAGATCAGGCCCGAGGCAAGAATCAAAGGGATACAAGTCAGTAAAATGATTTTATCAGGCGAAGAAGTAATACTGGGGGTAAAAAGGGATCCATCATTCGGACCAGTTATAATGTTTGGACTTGGAGGTGTATATGTTGAAGTTTTCAGGGATGTGAGTTTCAGGGTTGCTCCGGTTGATGAGATAATTGCCGATTCAATGATAAAACAGATAAAATCCTATAAAATCCTTGATGGGATAAGGGGAAAAACACCTCGCGATATTGCAGCAATAAGAGATTGCCTTATGAGATTAAGCCAGCTGGCCATTGATTGTCCGCAAATCAGCGAACTGGATATAAATCCTTTAATCGTACTTGAAGACACTAAAGGTTGTTATGTTGCCGATGCACGTATTATGCTCCATGCCTCAACCACAAAATGACATAAAGACAAATTATTAATCACCTTTTAAAAAACCATGCTATGAGAATCATTATTAAAGAAAATCCGGATGAGATAGGGGAATGGACAGCCTCATATATTATTGGTAAAATCAAGAAAGCAAATCCGACAAGTGCAAAACCTTTTGTACTTGGCCTGCCTACTGGTTCCTCACCTATACCGGTCTATAAAGAACTGATAAAAAGGCACAAAGCAGGGGATATCTCTTTTAAAAATGTTATAACCTTTAACATGGATGAATATGTCGGTCTTGACGAAAACCATACTGAAAGCTACCACTACTTCATGTATGATAACCTGTTCAACCATATTGATATTCCAGGGGAAAACATAAATATTCTGAATGGTAATGCAGAAGATCTTGAAAAGGAGTGTGCTGATTATGAAAAGAAGATTGAAGCTGTCGGTGGTGTAGATCTTTTCCTGGGGGGCATTGGTCCCGATGGTCATATAGCATTTAACGAACCAGGGTCGTCGCTCACCTCAAGGACAAGGATCAAAACTCTCAGGTATGATACTATACTTGCTAATTCAAGATTCTTTGGCGGAGATATGAATAAGGTTCCAAAACTGGCTCTTACTGTTGGTGTAGGAACAGTGATGGATGCTAAAGAGGTGGTAATTGTTATTTCGGGTGCCAATAAAGCACGTGCTCTGAGAGAGGTGGTTGAGGGAAGTATCAGTCATATGTGGACATGCTCGATACTCCAGATGCATCCGAAAGGTGTTATAATATGCGACGAACCGGCTACACTCGAGCTTCATGTTCAAACTGTCAAGTATTTCATGGACATTGAAAAGGCAAATGTCAATAATCAATATCTGTTATAATCAATCAGATAATATTTTATGAGTTACAGGAATCTGACAAAGGAAGAGACAGAAAAACTGATTTCCCAGAATTGTTCTGCTGACAACTGGTCAGGGATTACTGTTTCAGAGAGATTTTTTACTGAGAATATCAGAAACACAAGGTTTGAAGGAAATATAAAGCTGGGTGGTTTATCAGGTACCATAGAGATTGAAAACAATGTTGTAAAACCTTGTGGAATCTTTAACAGCTTCATCAGTAACTGTGAGATTGGGGATAATGCTCATATATCAGATGTTAAAATCCTGAAAAACTATATCATAGAAGAAGGTGTGGTCATTTCAAATGTCGGATCACTCTCTGTATCCAAAGAGTCAGCATTCGGTAATGGAACTGAAATAGAAGTATTAAATGAAGGAGGCGGAAGAGAATTACCGATCTTTGACAGGTTATCCTCCCAGATAGCTTATCTGACAGTACTTTATCGTCACGACCGGGATTTCACCGGAATTATACTGGATTTGATCAGGAATTATTGTCAATCAAAATTGTCATCCCGTGGGCTGATACAAACAGGAGCAAGAATACATGATTCACTGATAATTCGAAATGTATTTGTCGGAAGTTACTCAGTCATTTCCGGAGCCAGCCAGCTTGAAGAAGGCACTATAAGGAGTTGCAGCGAAGCACCTGTATTTATCGGGACAAGTGTTATAGCGAAAAATTTCATTGTTTTATCGGGATCAAGATTAGAGGGGGGGGCGATGCTTGAGAAATGTTTTGTGGGACAGGGAGTAAAAATTGGCAAACAATTTTCAGCAGAAAATTCAGTGTTTTTTGCCAATTGCGAAGCCTTTCATGGCGAAGCATGCAGCCTGTTTGCCGGACCTTATACTGTTACCCACCATAAGTCAACCCTGCTGATAGCCAGTCTCGTTTCCTTTTTCAATGCAGGAAGCGGAACAAACCAGAGCAACCACATGTACAAACTTGGCCCTTTGCACCAGGGCATTATGGAACGCGGGTCCAAAACAGGTTCTTTTTCATACCTGCTCCTGCCATGCCATATAGGTGCTTTTACCGTTGTAATGGGCAAACACTATGTAAATTTTGATTCTTCTGATTTCCCGTTTTCATACATCTCGGAGGAAAAGGGGAAAAGTGAGCTTACCCCGGCCATGAACCTTTTCACTGTTGGTACGCGCAGAGACATTGATAAATGGCCATCGAGAGACAGAAGGAAAGATCCGCATAAGCTGGATTTGATCCATTTCGATCTGTTCAGTCCGTACATTGTCGGTAAAATAATTAACGCAATCAACATTCTTAATGAACTTGCTGAAAAAACCGATAAAAAACAGGATTATATCAATTATAAAGGAATTAGTATTCATCGTCTTCTTTTTAAAACCACCCGGAAGTACTATGAAATAGCCCTGAATTTATTTGTCGGACAGGAGGTGGTCAAACGCCTCCGGGATCTGGATGCCGGTTCATCCCTTGCAGATCTGAGAGACATGCTGACATCTCATGGTACAGATGGAACAGGTAAATGGGTGGAAATCTGCGGCTTGTTTTCACCGGCAAGTAAAATTGAAGAGCTGGTTGATTCGGTCAAAACCGGCAAAATAAGATCAATCAACGAATTGGAAGAGAATCTCACTTCAATTTATAATAACTACAGTAAATATGCCTGGATATGGTGTTCCAGCCTCATCAGTCAGCAAACCGGCAATAGACCCGATAATCTCCCGATCGATAGTTTAATTCAGATTATCACAGACTGGAAAACAAATGCCATTAAGCTGAATAACATGATCCTGAAGGATGCTGAGAAAGAATTTGATCCTGGCAGTAAGCTTGGATTTGGTATTGACGGAGATGCTGATACCAGGGAGAGTGATTTTCAGGCAGTCCGGGGAGTGTATAACAACAATAAATTTGTAACCAGTCTGCAAAAAGAATCAAAAGAAATTGAAGAGGAAGCAGACAGGCTGACAGCAATTCTTGAAAGATTCAAATAATGTAGTAAATAGCCGGCTTACCTGTGCTTTTTGAATTTAAACCGCAAACCCGATTACCAGTATATCATCCACCTGTGGCAGATCACCCTTCCATTCTTCCATTGCTTTTTCCAGGCACTGTTTCTGTTCAGCCATTGTAAGATGATGGATCTGCAGTAAAAGCTTTTTAAGGTTCTTCCTCATGAATTTATGTTGTTTCAAACCTCCAAACTGATCTTCATATCCGTCAGAAAACATATAAAATTTATCATTAGGTTTTACTTTGACGGTAGTCCTGGTGAAAGGATCCATTTTATCATGAATAGCCGCCGGCATTTTGTCTCCTTTTATTTCATATAACCTGAATGTACCTTCTTCCATATAGGAATCTGATATATTATCGAGATTTGCATCACGTATTATTAATAAGGGATTCATGGCCCCTGCAAAATCCAGTGTATTGTTTTTTCTGTTAATTGTTAAAATGGCAATATCCATACCGTCTTTAGATTCGCCATCAGGAGTTTGCTTAAGGGAACGGACTATATTATTTCTTAATTCATTCAGAATAATATCAGGTGAAGTAGTTGATTCTTTTCCAATAATATCGTTCAGCATACTTATACCGAGCATGCTTGTGAATGCTCCCGGAACCCCGTGCCCGGTGCAGTCTGCTGCTATCATGATTATTTTCTCATCCTCTGTTCCCATCCAGTAGAAATCGCCGCTTACAACGTCACGCGGTCGATACAAAATAAACAGATCTTTTAAATCATCTGCAACAATCTCAGTTGAAGGAATAGCTGCGGTTTGTATACGTTTAGCATATTGTATACTGTCCATTATATCTTTTTTCTGTTCGGCAACAATATTATGCTGCCGCTGAATTTCATCACGCTGATTTTCAATCTGGTCTTTCTGCCGGACAACTTCAGCAGTTCTTTCCTTCACGATACGCTCAAGCGTGTCGCGTTCATTGCGCAATTTCCTTTCACGATATTTCATAAAAGCGATAATTGATGATATCGCTATTACCGCACACACAATATAGAACCATGTTGTCTGCCAGAAAGGCGGATTTATTGTAAATGAAAATGAAGCTTCCTCATCGCTTCTGTTTCCATACCTGTCTGATGCGACAACCCTGAAGGAGTAATCCCCGGGCGGTAATCCCGGATAAACTGCTTCATTTTCCTTCCTGGGAGGGGACCAGTTTTTGTCAAGTCCCTCAAGCATGTACTGAAAGGTTATTTCTTCCCTGTCATTGAATAATAATCCGATAAACTGAAAAGTCAGGTGGTTGTTGTTATATGATAATTTAAGATCCCGGGGAAGCTGTGTCCATGGAATTATCTCATATTTTTCTTCCCCCCAGTCAACTTCATTGAAAAAGAGCTTAACGTTTGTGATCCGGATCAAAGGTTTTGAGTCGTTTACGATATCATCTTCAGGGCGATAGGCTGTTATCCCGTTTACGGTTCCGAACCATATTTCGTCTCCTCTTTTCGTAACAGCATTTAAGTTATTTTTAATTCCGCTGAATCCGTCCTTTAGACTATATTTAAAGACCTTTTTTACACGGGAATTATTATCAAGAATGATCCGGTTCATACCATTATCGGTTCCTGCAAGCAATGTTGTATCGTTCAGAAATATCAGCGAATAAACGTTTAAAGAGTTCATCAAACTATCAGTGACCATTTGGCTGACAGGAAATTTATCATTCGTATCAACTGATAATCTGTAAATTCCGCCGCCAAAGGTCCCTATCCAGATATTACCATACTTATCCTCAGCAAGAGTGTGGATCTTTTTGTGATTTAATCCTTCCTCTTCATCGTAAGTGGTAAACTTTTCCCCTGTGAATTTACCCAGTCCTCCGAGTGTTCCGCACCAGACATTTCCGGATTCATCCTGGAACAAAGTCTGGACTTCATTGTTCGGTAAATACCCCTGCTTTGTGTTTTTAAAGCCGATACCGTCATAAATACTTACGCCTCTTTTTGTTGCACACCATACAATATTATCTCTGTCAACCAAAACGGCGTTCACATAATTATTTGCCAGACCATCCTTCTCTTCATTAAAAACTTCAAAGTATTTTCCATTAAACCTTGTAACACCTGACGGAGTGGCTATCCAGAGATTATCATTACTATCCAGGGCAAGAGAATTGATAATGTTATCCGGTAAACCGTCACTAATAGTATAGGTCTTAAAAACAATATTATTCTCCCTGGTAATTAACCTGATCAGGCCTCCTCCAAATGTCCCTATCCATGTATCTCCGTTCCGGCTTACAGCTATTGAGTATATATTTTCATTTGTGAGGCCATCTTTCTCGGTAAGGGAATAGAACCAGTTTCCCAGGTACCTGCTTATACCTCCATCACCGCTTGAAATCCATATGTTTTCCTCCCTGTCTTTGAATATTGCCATGACCTGGTTGGTCAGAAGTCCATTTGAATCATTTATTGAAATAATCTTATGGTTATTGAATCTCACAATTCCATTATTATTGGTTCCAAACCATATATCTTCACTTGCCGCCAATATAGTTAACACTGAATTGTCTGATATACTCATTTCATCACTGATTTGTTCGATCCTGCTGTAACCAATATCTTCAGTAACTGATATTTTAACTACACCTTTGTCGTATGTTCCAATCCAGAGATTATTGATGCTATCAGGCGTAATATTCAGAATATAATCGGACGGGAAGTTATGTAAACTTGTAAGCAGAACAGGGCTTGCCCTGCCATCTTTTGAAAGAATAGTTATACCGCCGCCAAATGTGCCAATCCATAAGCGGTTGTAGTCATCCTCACAAAGAGAGAAGATATTATTATTTGATAATCCGTTATCGACGGTATACCGGGTGATTTTAATTGAATCTTTGAGACTTAATTCGACTTTATTAAGGCCTCCTCCTTTTTCTCCTGCTGTTCCGATCCAAATAGTATCGGTTTTATCTCTGTAGAGACAAGCAACTGTATTGCTTGACAAACCATTTTTTTCATTTATGGTAATGAACTCTCTGCCGTCATAAACTGTAACTCCGGAGTCTGTTCCAAACCATAGCCGTCCCTGGTCATCCTCAAGAATGCTCCTGACAACATCTCCGGCCATTCCTTTTTCCCTGTTGATCACATGGAAGTTTTTTCCGTCAAACCGGCATGCACCGTTTCCTTCCGTACCCAGCCAGAGGTATCCTCTTGAATCCTGAAAGATACAGTATATATTAGCCTGGGGAAGACCTTTCTCCAGTGTAAAATTCTCAAAATGATACTGCTGTGCAGAGATGTTTAATGCCGGTAAAAAAGCAAAAAAAGTCAGACAAACTTTATACAGGAAGTCTCTTCTGGATGAAAGTTGTCTGACCATTCCATTTACTTTTTCAGGAAGATGAACTGACCTCCTTCGTCTCCTGCGTTCTTTATCGCATTGAACTGCGGTGACTGATCGGAGTTGTTAATAACAGGTATTTTGATATTGTCAAATAACTGGCTCGCATCAAAATATTGTCTGGAATTGCTGTCCAGCGCTTTGAGCAAATAGTATGCAAATACTGAATGGCCTTCCCTCCCTCCGTCAAGTACCGGTTCAATACCGCCTGATGTCAGAGCCTTCCTTGAACTTACACTGTTGACCCTGGCATAATACTTATCCGATTCTTCAAAAGGTATTGAAACAGTACTTCCGCGGAAAATATCACCGCTGAAGCAGGCATCTGAAATCAGAAGAGTATGTTTTGACTTAATACCGCCAAGGAAAGTCTGTATATCGGAATTGGAAATATAATAGGAAGTAGAAGCGGCTTTGGCATCAACAGGAACCCAGTATCCCTTATTCAGAGCCTGATTGAATTCTCCATGACCTGAATAATAAATCAACAGGTTATCTGTCGGCTGGACATTTTCGACAAGCCATTCAAGCTCCTTTATTATATTAAGTCTTGTAGCCTGTTCGTTATATAGTTCCTTTATATTATCAAATTTATATCTGCTCCTTAATATCTGGTTAATTGCTTTGGCATCACTTACTGCGTTTTTTAACGGACTCCACTGTTCTGAGTAATTGTCGATGCCGATGATCAGGGCATAATAATTTCCGAATTGCAGGTCACTGGCAGAATATGACACTCCAAGTCCTTTCAGCATATCGCCCCGGTATTGTTTGTCTTCCTGATTCTGAGGCTGGCTTTGTGCATACAGATTCTGTGACCGCTGCCAGGCTAATGATGCCTGGATATCAAGTCCGCTCAGGTTCCATATCCTGATCCTGCCGTCGTACCCGCCGGTAATAAGTTTCGATCCGTCCTCCGTGAACTTTAATTCAGCAAGTCCGGCTTCATGTGCATCCGGAATTTCCTTTGTTATTTCTTTAGTCAACAGATTAATAATACTCAGGCTTCCGTCCTCTCCTCCGGCAGCAACATATTTATCATCAGAGCTGAATTCAACGGAAATTATATCATGACCGGTTCCCGGGAGATCAGATTCCTTTAGATAACTTTGAGTATTCCATATCTCTATGGTTCTTTTGCCAGTAACGATCACTGCCAGATCCTGGTTGTAACTAACGTTAATTGCCCTTACGGATTTTGAGTCCGGGTTTATGGTTTTAATCATATTGAAACTGTTGCCGTCCCATATTTTGACCTCTGCAGCGCTGGCTGTTATAAGTCTTGTCCCCTGCGGGTTGTAGAAAATCTTTTTAACCTCACTGTTATGTCCTATATAATTGGCAAGCACTTTGCCTGACTGGTCCCAGACAATTATTTTGCCGTCTGTTGCTCCGCCTGCAACATTATTGTTTGACGGGTTGAAAGCCAGGGTCTGAATATCGGCTGTATTGCCCTTCAGCATCAGAAGCGGTTTTTTTGTATCGGTATCCCACACAATAGTTTTTCCGCTGAAGCTTGAGGTAATGAATCTTTTGCCGTCGCTGCTGAAAATAACAGCCGGATAGCCTTCACTGTCGGAGAAGGACTTTATTTTCTGGCCGACACCGGCATCCCACAGATGTGACCGGTTATCTATTCCTCCGGATATTACCAAAGATCCGGTGGCGTCAGCATCCAGAGAGATGACTTTGCTTACATGAGCATTGTCAATATTCTGCAATAATACCTGGCCGGAAAGAAGGCCGCAGGATACTATTATGCAAATCAGCAAAAAAAGCCGTTTCATCATATAATAATTTGATTTTAATGGTATGATGGAACCTACATGTAGCTGATTAATAAAATATTGTATTTGTGTATGCAAATACATGTGGGTTTCATATTTTTAAATCATTGAATATAAAGGAACAAAGTTAAGTTTTATCATTTTAAAAGTATTATCTCAACCCGGCGGTTCCTGCTTCTTCCTTCTGCAGTGCTGTTGCCGGCTATTGGTGCTGCACTTCCTTTCCCGTAATAAATAATACGGTTATGGGCGATTCTGTTTTCCTGCAGAAACTTATATACTGAACCTGCCCTTTCGCGTGACACGTTGAGGTTAACATCCCAGTTGCCCAGAATATCAGTATGCCCGATAACTTCAACCTTTATGGTCGGATTTTCGTTCAGGTATTCCACCATCACCCTCAGTTCGTTTTTTGACAGCATAAGCAGTTCAGCACTGTTAAAGGAGAAATAAATCGTTTTGAATATCACCGACTTATCAGTCCCTATCGTTTTATCGTAATACTCTTTTACTTTCTTGATAAGCAATTCCCGTGCCGTACTGTCAATCTCTTCAAGGTTAACAGATTCAAGGCTGTAATCTTTAAGGTCGGGCTCTTTCTCAACTTCCACTGTCTCAACCACTGCCACTTCTTTTTCTACCTCGGTTTGAACTTCAACAATATCCGAGACCTGTACTTCCTTTTCCACCTCCTTTTCAACCTCCATTACCTCCATGACATTCAATTCCGAAAAAAGGCTGCTTGATCCAATACCGGAAATATCGTCAACTTCATCCTGGCGACCAGTAATCTCAACAATATCAAAGCTGTTGAAGTCAGTAATAGATGTGCAATAGCGTTTACCTCCGGAGGCAATGATATAATTCACATCATCACGTGTTGAATTCACAGGGAATTTCATATGCACGGGTTTCGTCCAGGTATTGTTGGCATTCCTCGTGCTGTAAAAAATATCATATCCCCCCATGCTTTCTTCAATGTACCCGTCGGAGCTGAAATAGATGACCTGCCCTTCAGGATGGATGAACGGTGAAACCTCATTTCCTGATGTATTTATCTCTTTCCCGAGATTTACCGGTTTGCCCCATTTCCCGTTTGGAGATTTTTGTGATATGTAAATATCGAAGCTGCCATAACCATCTTTTCTGTCAGATGAAAAAATCAGGAGATTGCCGTCCTTAGAGAGGCTTGCTTCCTTTTCATTTCCTGATGAATTCACTGATCCCGGGAGGGAGACCGGTTCGCTCCATTTCCCGTCTTCAAAAAGTGAATAGAAAAGATCATAATTATCCTTCTCCTCTCTTGAAAGGATCAGCATCCTGCCATCAATTGAAAGGCATGCCGGGAATTCGTTTTTTGAAGTGTTATACTGGAAATATACGGGTTTGCTCCAGTTACCTGAAGGCATCCTGATCGCATAATAAATGTCTTCGTTAAGTATACCAGCCTGCCCCGTTTCATCTGATCCGGGCTGAGGCCGTGTTGAGCTGAAGAATATTACCGAATTATCTATTGTGACAACAGGATTCCTTTCGCAAAATGACGAATTGATGTTATTCCCGAGGTTTTCAATATTTACGTTAAGGGGGGAGCTCATCTCCCTTACGGCATTAACGCACCAGTTCATCCTTGCATCTAGATCAAAAGGAGATTCCTGCTTTACTTTATTTTTATATTTAATATAATAGTACATTGCGCTGTCGGGCATGTGATTGTTCAGGAATGCCTCTCCGAGAAAGAAGTAAATATCGACTGGTGCAGTAGTGGTTTTTGCGCTGTTGAATGAGTACTTCAGATTGATATTCCCCATTGCGGTTTTGAAATGGTCAAGTGAAAGGTTTTTCTGGTCAGGTAAAAAATAGTAACAAAGACCCAGCTTGAAATTGGCATCTGAATTTGCGGGCTCTTTTGCAATTATTTCTTTCAGCAGGGGTATAGCTTCCTGGAATCTGTGATCGGACATCAGCTTGTTTATTTGTGAGATATTTTCATCGCCAGGCGCTATTACTTCGGCAATTGCAAATAAACAGGTGAGCGAGATGAATGATATAAGCACTATTTTCCGTATCATATTTTTAAGATTACGAGTTCGGTTTTTAAATTCTTTATTTAACCCAGTCATAGTAGGGCTGTTTCGGAAGAGATCTGAATGCAGACCTCTGATATCCCCTGTCACTTTCTTTACCTATCAGAAATCCGATTGAAATTTCATGTATCCCTGAAGAGTATTTCATAATGCCGGTCCCTGAAAGATCATAGGAATAACTGAGAAGCATTTTCTTTGAGGGATTTACACCCAGACCAAAGCCCATAATGTTTCCCTGCCGGTAATGAAGTTCCAGGTATGTTATTTCCTTAATCCTTAATAAAGCCGATACGTTGTACCAAAGCGGTTCAAAGCTTGATTTTTCAACAACAATGGAAGGCTCCACGCTGAACGATTGACTTATATCGAAAAGACATGAAGTATGAGCTCTTAATATTCCTGAGACGGAATAATCAGCATTTTCCTCATTATTTTTCAATTGTGAATCAAACAAACGGGGAATTGAAACTCCGAGCTGAAAAGTTTTATATGTATATATCAGTCCAAAACCATAACTCAGGCTTTTCCTGGAATTGAACCTGAACGGGTCGTTCTGTACAGATTGAAGCTGGTTGTAATCAATATTAATGTCATTTTCATTATAGGATAATGATAACCCAAAATGAATATAACTTTTTCCGGCTACTCTGAGATGATAGGCATAATCCAGCTCTCCTGAAAATCCGTTAAAGATCGTCACTGAACTGTTGGATATGGAAACACCCAGGCTCATATTTCCATATATCGGACCTGATGCAAAAAAGCTTTTATATTCAGGACCGCCCGGAAAGTGCAGCGCGTTTTTCTGATAGGCAACGAAAGCTTCAAAGTTGTCAGTAATACCTGAAAAGGCAGGTGACAGGAATTGCCTGTTCACCAGGTACTGGCTCGAAAACGGCAATTGCTGCGACAGGATGATTCCTGTGTCAACAATCAGGATTGCCAGGATTGTTTTTATTTTTAAGAACATGTCTGTGAAATTTATATTTTCATCTCCTCAAAATGCTGAATGATCCTCTGAAGGTGCCCAGTTCTGTTTCAATAATATAAAAATATCCGCCTGTATCAAACCTGCGGTTGTGAAGTGTCACATCCCACTCACCCTGAAAATCTTTATTCCAGTACACCAGTGCTCCCCTGCTGTTATATACGTAGAAGCTGCACTTGCCATATGACTGGAAATTTTTAACTACAAAGCGTTCATTTATCCCGTCCCCGTTCAGTGTCAGGATGGAGCTTTCAAGCTCAATATTCTCCGGTGTGGTCACAGTAAAACTGACATCAAAGTAGGCAGTCTGTCCATATACAGTTACACTGATTGATTGACCGTCTGCTCCAATTGGCACTAAAACGGTAAGCTGATTCTGGGAGGCGGCTGTCACAGTCGCCTGCGCGTCACCAAACATTACTATATTATCTTCAGGTGTTGAGCTGAAGTTCGCACCATTTATTGTTACTGTTGAACCAACTGGCCCTGAGGTTGTATTAATGCCTCCTATAAACGGCGGATTTGGAGTGACTATTAAATTCCTTAAAACAGAAATAGTGGGATTGTAACCGCTTCTTACAACAACCTCTGGCTTGCCGTCCCCATCCAGGTCGCCGATAGCTAGTCCGCTGGGATTACCCACTGCATTGAAATCAACCTTTGGAGCAAATGAATTTGTTGTAATTGAGCCGGGAGAGCTAACATTTTTAAATAACGAAATAGTATTCCAGTTTTGATTTGCAACAATCAAGTCCGGTCTGCAATCTCCGTCAATGTCCCCGATAGCAACATCATATGGGTTTGGCCCTGTGCTGAATACCACTTTTGAAGCGAATGAGTTCGTTGTAATTGAGCCAGGCGTGCTTACATTCCTTAAAACAGAAACGGTCGCCGCCTGTGAAAGGGAATTGACAACAGCCAGATCCAGTTTGCCATCTCCGTCAAGGTCACCTACATCAAAGCTGAAGGGTACTTCTCCTGTATTAAAATCAATCCTTGAGGCAAAGGAAGATGATGTTATTGAACCTGATGTTGCTGTATTTCTGAATACACTGATATCGAATCCCTGAAACTTTGTAATTATCAGGTCTGGTTTTCCGTCTCCGTCAAGGTCATTGATCGCCACCTTAATCGGCCCGGCCGGACCTGACTGAAAGTCAACTCTGCTGGCAAATGAGCCGGATGAAATTAATCCTGCTGAGCCTGTATTTCTGAAGACACTAAAAGTACATGTTGCAATGCTATTTCCATCACCATAGTTAACAACTGCCAGATCGGGTTTGCCATCTCCGTCAATGTCACCAATGGCAACATCCTGCGGTCTTATACCTGTGGAAATATCAACCCTGGCATCAAATGAACCTGTCGTAATGGAACCCGGAGTGCTATTATTTCTGAAAACCGAAACAGTATTGCTACTTCCATTTGCAATGGCTATATCAGGCCTGCCGTCTCCGTCAATATCACCGACAGCAATACCATAAGAGCCTCCTGCAGTATTCAAGTCAACTCTTGCAGCAAAGGAACCTGCCGATAACGATCCTGAAGAGCTTATGTTCCTGTAGATTGAAATAACACCACCAGATAATATCAGGTCCGGTTTGCCATCCCCGTCAATATCACTGATCTCTGTAAAATCAGACCCTGATGTTCCGAGTGTAGGAAATTCAATTCCGGTAGCAAGTGTTGATCCATCAATATTCCGCATACCCGGGAAGATACTGTTAAAGCATAAGCCGGAATAAGCAGTAAGTCCGTTGACTGTTACGGTTATTGGCTGGTATGTAGCCCCGACTGGTGATGAAACAGTCAGCTGTGTGGCCGTAGCAGAGAGAACTGTTGCCCTTACTGCTCCAAACCATACAATGTTGTTTCCAATAGTAGTGCTGAAGTTTGTACCTGTAATTGTCACGGTTGTGCCTGTCTGACCGGAGATTGGACTAAAGGATGTTATCACAGGCGGTGGTGGAGGTGCGGTGACAGCAAAAGTGCTGCCGGAGCCAGCCGTTAATCCGTTAACTGTCACCGAAATTGTCTGGTTTGTCGCCACCGACGGCACGGTGACAGTCAGTTGTGTGTTTGTGGCACTCAGGACTGTTGCCTGAACATCTCCAAACTTAACAATGTTGTCTGAACTGTTTGTGCTGAAGTTTGAACCGGTAATTATTACCGTAGAACCAATTGGTCCGGAAGTTGGCGCAAAGGAGGTAATAACAGGAGGCGGTGTTTCAGATATTTTATTTCTGAGGATCGAAATAACACTGCTGGCTCCGTTTGCAAAAACAAGATCCGGTTTGCCATCAAGGTCAAGGTCTCCTATGGCAACTTCAGCCAGTCCACTGCTTGTGGCGAATTCCACTCTTGCAGAGAATGATCCCGGAACGATTGATCCGGGAGTGCTGGTGTTCCTGAGCACTGACAGTGTATTACCACCATTTTTGAATGCTATATCCGGTTTACCGTCACCGTCAATATCTCCGATAGCTACAGTGTTTGCCCCTCCTGTGTTAAAGTCAGTTACAGGTGCGAATGAGTCAGGTGCAATGGTTCCCGGTGTGCTCACATTTCTATATAACGATACCGTATTGCCTGAAAAGCTCGTAATAATCATATCCGGTTTTCCGTCAAGATCAATGTCCTCAATATTTACACCAAGAGGACTTGCACCAGTTGTAAAATCTATTTTAGTAGCAAATGAACTTGCTGTAACAGAGCCTGCAGTACTTGTATTCCTGTAGACTGAGAAAGTATTATTGTACCAGTTTGGAACAACCATATCAGGTTTCATATCTCCATCAATGTCTCTCAAGACAATATTCTGAAGATACATTCCAGAGGGGAAGTCAAACCTGGGTGCAAATGAGTTTATTGTTATTGAGCCGGGAGTACTGATGTTTCTGTATATTGTAATAAAAGTGCTGTTATAGTTTGTAATTGCCAGATCCGGTTTGCCGTCCCCGTCAATGTCGCTTATTGCAACACAGTATGGATTGTCGCCTGCCGGCAAGTCGATCCTGGCAGCGAATGATTCCATCGATATTGCGCCGGGTGTACTTGTATTTCTGAAAACCGAAATAGTGCTTCCTGACTGGTTGGCAACCACCAAATCGGGCTTACCGTCACAATCGATGTCACCCGCAGCAATACCATTCGGATTCATCCCTGTAATGAAACCTACTCTCTCTGTAAATGAAGCTTCTGAAATTGAACCTGATGAGCTGCTGTTTCTGTAGAGAATCACACTGCTCATCCCCGCATTTGCTACGATCAGATCGGGTTTCCCATCCACATCAATGTCAGCGATAATAACACTTTCCGGAGTTGTTCCTGATGAAATATCAACCGCAGGTGAAAAAGATTCTGCATTAAAATTGTTTGAACCCGGGATTGTAATATCGAAGGGAGCTTTTGACCATGATGTCAGTCCGTTTACAGTCACAGTTACAGGTTGATAAGTTGCACCGGCCGGCACTGTGACAGTAATTTCTGTCGGAGAAGCTGTTAAAACTGTCGCTTTTACAGCACCAAACCAGACAATATTATCTGTCAGCGTTGCACTGAAATTTAAACCTGTTATTGTTACAGTTGTGCCTGCTGGTCCGGATACGGGTGTAAATGAGCTGATTACCGGAGGAACAGGTTCTGGCATTATATTCCTGAAAACAGAAATTGAATTTTCACCAAGATTGGTGACCAGAAGATCGGGGCGGTAATCACCATCGATATCACCGATAAAAACTCTGGGTCCCGAAGCGGTTGTAAAGTCAACTTTGACAGATAAAGAGCTGCCTGAAATTGAACCTGGAGTACTTATATTTCTAAGGAGAGTAACTTTATTACTCAAAACATCTGTAATAGCAAAATCCGGTTTACCATCACCGTCTATATCACCAATAGCAATACTGATTGGATGGACTCCTGTTATAAAGTCAATTTTTGGCATGAAGGAATCTGTTGATATTAAACCTTCAAGGCCGATGTTTCTGAAAATAGATAAAGTTCCATCACCATAGTTTATAACATTTATATCCGATTTACCGTCTCCGTCAATGTCACCGATTGCAACACCAAATGGTCTGTTTCCTGTTGTAATGTCGACTCGGGTGTCAAAAGAATCTGATGTAATGGACCCCGAAACCGCTTTATTCCTGAAGATAGAAACTGTACTGCTTACGTCATTTGTAACAGCCAGGTCGGGTTTGCCGTCACCATCAATGTCACCTAAAGAAACAGAATTAGGTACCGTCCCTGTTGTGAAGTCAACTTTATCAGCAAATGAACCGGTTGTAATAGAGCCGGGAGAGCATCTATTCCTGAAAATTGAAACAGTACTGTATCTTATAGAGGTAACAACCAGGTCTGGTCTGCCATCGCCGTCGATGTCACCTATGACAATACAATTTGGAGATTCACCTGTGCTAAAGTCAACTTTGTCAGCAAACGAACCTGCAGAGACAGACCCGGAGGTGCTGGTGTTCCTGAAAACAGAAACTGAATTATCTATATTGTTTACAGTGACAATATCCTGTTTGCCATCACCATCTAAATCACCTACGGCAGCTCCATACGGACCTGTACCTGTTGTGAAATCAATCCTGGCTGCAAATGAACCTGTGGAGATGGAACCTGGAATACTTGTGTTACGAAATACTGAAAAACTGTTATCTGATTGATTCGTAACTACTACATCAGGTTTGTTATCTCCATCGATGTCACTAATAGCTGCAAAATTCGGGTTGGCTGCAGAGGCAAAGTCAACTTTTGCGGCAAAGGATGTTTCATCAATCACCCGTGTACTTAAAAAGGTAACAGCAAATGGCTTCTCTGAATATGCTGTTAATCCGGTAGTGACATCTGTTACCGTTATTGGCTGATAAGTTGAACCTGCCGGTACCGTTACAGTAAGCTGTGTCTGGGTTGCATTTGTTACTGCTGCCTTCACAGCACCAAACCATACAATGTTGTCTGAAGCAGTTGTGCTGAAATTTGTCCCTGTAATGGTCACTGTTGTGCCAACTGGTCCTGAGGTAGGAGTAAAGGAATTGATTACCGGCGGCTCAGGTTGAGGTATAATATTCCTGAAAACTGAAACAACATTACTGTTGGAATTAATTACTGTAATATCAGGCTTAAGATCTCCATCAATGTCTCCGATAGCAACCGAGGATGGATATGTCCAGGTTGAAAAGTCTACTCTGCCTTCTAAAGAGCTTGTTGTTATAGATCCCGTTGTACATTTATTCCTGAAAAGCGATACCGTATTACTATGTAAGTTAGTAACAGCTATATCCGGCTTGTTGTTTCCGTCCAGATCGCCAATGGAAATACTGGATGGGAATGCGCCAGTAGTGAAATCAACCCTGTCAGCGAATGAGCCTGCTGTAATAAATCCTGGCATGCTTGTATTCCTGTATATCGATATTGTATTGTCATTTATGCTGCTGAAAATAAGATCCGGTTTATCATCTCCATCAATATCACCTAGGGCAGCTGCGTAAGTACTTGTCGCTGAAGGAAAGTCAACTTTGGCAGCGAAAGAACTTCCATCTATTGATCCCGGTGTACTGGTGTTCCTGAGTACAGAAAATGTGTGGTCATTGTAGCTGCCGGTAATTAAATCAGGTTTGCCATCAATATCGATATCGCCAATAATAACAGCCCGTACATTAGTACCCGTAGTAAAGTCAACTTTGGCAGCAAACGAGCCAGCATCAATGGAACCGGAGGTGCTTGTGTTCCTTAAAACAGAGACAGAACTGCTGAAGTCATTTGTCACTGATAAATCCGGTTTGCCATCTCCGTCAATGTCTCTAATGGCAACAGCGTACGGATTGCTTCCGGTCGGAAAATCGACTTTGGCAGCAAATGAGCCGACACCAAATGAACCGGGAGTGCTTGTATTCCTGAATACCGAAACAGAGTTGTTTAAAAAATTTGCCACTGCTATATCTTGCTTGCCGTCACCATCAATGTCACCAACAGCAATTCCGATTGGATATGCTCCGCAAGCTAAGTCCCATTTTGACTCAAATGAACCTCCAAAAAAGAAACCCGGTGTGCTGGTATTTCTTAAAATTGAAACTGTGTTGCTTCCCTGATTTGTGAAGATCAAATCAGGTTTACCGTCTCCGTCAAGGTCTGTAATGACAGCATGAAATGGATTTGTTCCGGTAGAGAAGTCAACTTTTGAGGCAAGTGTTGTTGCATCAATAATTCTTGTGCTTGAAAATGTAGTATTAAAAGTGGCACCTGAGTAAGCAGTTAATCCATTAGTTGTTACAGTTATTGGTTGATATGTTGCCCCCGTTGGTACGGTCACTTGTAACTCTGTTGCTGATGCTGCAATAACAGTTGCCTTTACAGCACCAAACCATACAACATTATTTGCAGAGGTTACATCAAAGTTTGTCCCGGCAATTGTCACGGTTGTCCCTATCGGACCGGAAGCTGGTGTAAATGATGTGATTGTGGGAGTTTGAGCATATAATGTGCCCGTTGTTAAAACAATAACCGCTAAAGATAAGACCTTTAGGGAACAGTGCCTGGGGGAAAGCCTTTTCATGTGAAAATTATTATATATCTATAGATTTCCGGGGTTTTCCCCAAAGGTAACCAAGTAATCTAATTAAAAAAATGGATATTTATCACTATCGGTTTTTACACTCCTCCGAACAACACAAACATCATCGCGGCCAGGGCTGCTCCGATCATCGGCCCGAGGATCGGCACCCAGCAGTATCTCCAGTCACTGTCTCTTTTGCCCGGTATAGGCAGAAAGAAATGCATGATACGAGGTCCAAGGTCACGCGCCGGATTGATAGCATAGCCTGTCGGTCCGCCCAGCGAAAGTCCTATCCCAAGGACAACAATTGCCACCGGTAATGCATTCAAGGCCCCCAGACCTACATCAGGCTGAGCCATATAAAGTACTGCTAGTGCAAGAACATAGGTTCCGATTATTTCCGTTAAGAGGTTATACCAGTAACTCCTGATGTTCGGCATAGTACTGAATACTGCCAGCTTGGAATCGGCATCGGTTGTAGCATCAAAATGCTTCTTGTATGCCAGCCATACAAGTCCTGCGCCGAACATTGCTCCCAGTAATTGAGCACTTATATATAATGGCATCAGTGAAGCCGAGAATTTGCCGGCAAGCACAAGCGCCAGTGTTACTGCGGGATTGAGATGAGCCCCGCTGACAGGAGCCGCTATAAGAACGCCGGTAAAAACTCCGACTGCCCACCCGAAGGTTATAACTATCCATCCGCTGTTGTTTCCTTTTGTCTTGCTTAAAAAGACATTGGCTACTGCACCGCATCCGAATACCAGGATCATGGCGGTACCAAAAAATTCTGCAAAGAATTGGTTCATAGGTTATTGGTTGTTAGTTACTAGTTATTTAATGTTGCAAGTTGCAAGTTGCTCGTTACTGATTTTTTTTCTTTATTCTTATATCTTTCTTATTGTTCTTTCCGCCTGCCGGTAGCCGGTCGCCGGTCGCCTTATTTGTTTTCCGCCCACGCCTCAGCTGCCTTCACAGCCCTGTGCCATCCCCTGATCAACGATTTTGTTTCATTGCTTTTCAGATGCGGAGAGAATGTACGATCTACCTGCCATTGTTTTCTTATCTCCTTCAGATCGGCCCAGTAATTGACTGCAAGTCCTGCCAGATATGCTGCTCCCAGTGCAGTTGTTTCAGTTATTTTTGGTCGTACTACTTTCGCCTGTAACAGATCAGCCTGAAACTGCATCAGGTTATTATTCACCGTTGCGCCTCCATCAACCCTTAGCTCTTTTATATCTATTTTAGAATCCCTTTTCATAGCCAGAAGAACCTCAAGTGTCTGGTAACAGATGCTGTCGAGTGCGGCCCTGGCAATATGCGCCGCTGTTGAACCGCGGGTAATACCTGTTATCGTCCCCCGGGCATGCTGATTCCAGTATGGTGCGCCAAGTCCGGCAAAGGCAGGCACAAAATAGACTCCCTCAC
>CAYWEQ010000018.1:19722-27779 GCA_964457185.1 uncultured Rikenellaceae bacterium | reverse complement strand
CTGGGATAATGTTTTTTCTGTACAGAGTGATGTGGCGCAAAAAATTGCATCAGAATTAATGGTTGTGTTGACTCCCGAGGATATTAAAAAAATAACTGAAAAACCAACGGAAAACCTCGAAGCATATCAGGCATATCTGCGCGGTCGTTTTTATGCGGATCAGCCCCATTATATGAAGGATAACGGGATAAAGGCATCCCAAAGCTTCCTGGATGCGGTTAACATCGATACCACATTTGCACTTGCATATGCTGAACTGGCCCGTGCCAATGCCAGACTCAGATATATGAGTACTGATATGAGTGATTCATGCCTTGAAAAAGCAAAAATGGCAGCTGCAAAAGCATTAAAGCTTGGATCTGATCAGCCAAGAGTACATATAGCTTTGGGGTATTATTACCTGTGGGCATTCAGGGATAGAGCTTCAGCGCTTAAACATCTGGAGATTGCAGAGAAAGACCTTCCCAATGATCTTGATCTGTTACTTGGCAAAGCAGAAATAATCGTAATTAAGGGAAGGTGGGAAGAATACATTCAGCTGCTTGAAAAAGCGGTGAAAATGAATCCGAAAAATGGTCAGATTTATGCTGATCTGACAAAAAGCTTCTGGTTTACTCGTCGCTACAAGGATGCAATAAAAGCAGGTGATGAAGCAATCGCACTATCTCCCAGCAGCATTTGGCCGTATCTATATAAAGCATTTGCATACTGGTCCTGGAAAGGTCCCTGTAAAGAGTCTCGTGACATTTTAAAGACTGCCGGAAATACGCGCGAATGGTTTCTTTTTTCATGGTTTTTCCAGGAAGTTGGTGAGGGTAATCTGCAAACAGCTCTGCAAATTGCGGATACGACAAAATCCTGGGGAATAGATAATAAGTCGTGGGCAACCCCGCGTGCCACGCTTTTAGCCATGATTTATGATTATCAGGGAGAGCATGAGCTTGCACTGAAAAGTTATAAAACAGCCTCCGAAGTTTTAGAAATAAAGGTTGCTGAAATTCCCGGAGATGCTCGTTATCACAGTGCCCTGGGAATTGCGTACGCAGGCTTGGGTAGAAAGGATGAAGCCATCAAAGAAGGATTAAAAGGGGTAGAACTTAAGTCAATCTCAAAAGATGCTACTTACGGAGTCCCCATTGAAGGCGATCTTGCGATCATATATACAATGGTTGGTGAATATGACCTGGCTCTCGACAAGCTGGATCGGCTTATGTCAATACCTTCCTGGATTACTCCAACCTGGCCAAATTGGCAAATTCAGCTTGCACCTTTAAAATCCCTTCCGCGGTATAAGGAACTTATGAAAAAATACGCGATTGACCAATAATCATTAGTCAATAATCCTGATCAAATCTTGCGTCAGCAACTCGGGCACTCGGATAGGCAAGACTTTTTAGCCTCTACAGGGTAGTGGCTGAAAGACTGATAACAATAGGATTACGCCCCCTTCGGTCGCGTGATCCTCAATGGGAGTGCTTAACAAAGAAAAAGCCTTTCAGCGCCAGGGCTTCTTACTTGTAGACAAGAGGTTTGAAATTTCTAACCTCGATCTGGCTAGAGATCTGGCTGATATAATTGATATGGCGGAGGGATTCCTTTGACTTCTCAGCATACGCAATAAAAAATTTGTATTTAGTCTGTTAAGGGTTTACCTTTGATAATGAACTATATAATCTTACGATGTCAAGCATTATTGGAGGATACAATTATGACGTCTTTATCAGCTACCGCCAGAAGGATAATAAGTATGATGGTTGGGTAACGGAGTTTGTTGACAACCTGAAGAAGGAACTGGAGGCTACTTTTAAGGAAGAAATATCCGTTTATTTTGACATCAATCCCCATGACGGACTATTGGAGACGCATGATGTTGATGAATCCCTGAAAGAGAAACTCAAGTGCCTCATCTTTATTCCAGTTATCTCACGAACTTATTGCGATTCCAAATCCTTTGCCTGGGAACATGAGTTTAAGGCATTTGTTGAACAGGCCAGGCAGGATCAGTTTGGATTAAAAATTAGACTGCCCGTTGGAAATGTAGCATCCAGAGTATTACCTATTCGCATCCATGACCTCGATGAGGAAGATATTAATTTGTGTGAATCGGTTCTGGGAAGTGTACTTCGCGGCGTGGAATTTATTTACAATTCTGCCGGGGTGAACAGGCCGCTTAGATCAAAGGAAGAGAAACCATTTGATAATCTTAACAAGACAATTTACCGTGACCAGATTAACAAGGTTTCAAATGCAATAAAAGAGATAGTTAAAGGATTAAGAGCAGGACAAGATTTACCGGGAAAGGAGAAAACTGAATCCCGGATGCCCTGGGAGGAGACTGAAAAAGGGAAATTAATAACTGTTAAGGAAAGACCAGCAGGATTTAATAAACAAAAAGTACTGTCGGGCATTATTCCTGTTGCCATAATTTTAGTATTACTGGGGATATATGTTTATCCGAAATTATTCAAAGGGTCAGGCAAAACAAATGTTGAAAAGTCTGTTGCTATAATGCCTTTCAAAAACCTCACTGGAGATATAGCTAATGATTATATAGCTGAAATTCAGCACAATGCTTTATACCAGGAATTAGGCAAAATAAGTCAGGTAAAACCATTGAGGGTAGTAGGACCCACAACGACAACTGTTTTTGAAGAGAACAGGATGTCGATAGCCGGATTCGCCAGAAAAGTTTATGTGGATTATCTTATTGAAGGATTTGTTTTAAGTCTGGGAGAGGCTCAGGAAATAATGATCAGGGTGACTCAGTTATTTCCCGAGGAGAGAGTTGTTTTTGCCGACAATTATGTTTCCGAGCCCAAAAACATTCTTAAGCTGTATTTTAATATTGCCGGTCTGATAGCCCAGAAAATCGGCTTTGAATTATTGCCACAGGATACGGTTAAATTAGCCCGAGCACAGATGGTTAATCCGCAATCATATGAAGCGTACTCCAGGGGAATGGTTGAAATAGAAAAAGGCACTGAAGAGGGAATGAATAAAGGATTGGAATACCTCCATGAGGCAGTAAAGGTTAACCCGGATGATCCGTATGCAAATGCAGGGCTTGCCCTGGGTTATTTGTCAATTGCCCATGGTGGCCTGGATCCCGGAAATGCATTGGAAAAAGGGGAACAGTATGCTTTCAAGGCTATGAAGCTTGATTCTTCTAATGCTTATGTCCATACTGCCCTGGCTGAAACATACCTCTATAAATCCTGGAAATATCCGGAATCGGAAAAACATTTTAAACGGGCCCTGGAATTGAATCCAAACCTGGATATGGCACATTATCATTATGCCTGGGCTCTCTGCCTCTGGGGCCGGATGGATGAAGCTATTGCCGAGCATAAGCTTGCGCAGAAGTGTGATCCATACAATCCCCAGCATACGGGATGGCTGGGGGGCTTATATAATTATGCAGGCAGATACGAAGAAGCCATTCAGGAAGCTCTTAAATCATTTGAAATCCGTGAAGATTATCCTCTTGGATACAATGTATTAATTAATGCATATCTGGGCCTGGGGAGAAACGATGAAGCGCTTGAAACAGCAAATAAGTTGCTTAAGCTTGATCCTCAAGCGTTAGGAGCACTATTCAGAGTATACATTGCGATAGGTCGCCGGGAGGAAGCATCAGAAATTCTGAAAGAAATCGAAAGCGGAGGAAACCAAAACGCATATCTTCTGGTTCAGATGAATGCAGCTCTGGGAAGAATAGATGAAGCCTTCAGATGGCTTAATCATGAGCCGCACGGTCTTGTTTTACCATGGTTAGCAATCGAAGAAGGATGTAAACCTCTTCATAGTGATCCACGGTGGGATGAATTTCTGAAGAGGGTGAACCTTCTAAGAAGATAATCCGGACAATTTTGATCACCTATCAGTTAAATTCAAGCCTGACTACCTGCAAATATTTGTGAATAAATTCATAATCTCCCTCCTTCCGCCAGGCGGCGGAGCGAGGATGAAGAGGTGAGTTCTTGAGATAAACAAGATTACATTCCGCTTAGCCCTCTGTGATCCTGTTGCTTTCGCAACAAGGCTTTTTCTTTGTAGCGGAGGGAGGATTCGAACCTCCGACCTTTGGGTTATGAGCCCAACGAGCTACCACTGCTCCACCCCGCAGTATTATTGTGGGTGCAAAGTTAATATTAAGGAGTCAAATACCAAAACAAATATGAATATATTTTCTAAAAGGAGTCCGAAGTCTGAAGTCAGAAGTCCGAAGCAGATCTTCCGTCTTCGGTCTCCGGACTTCCGGCTGAAGGGAAATTGAATTTTAATTGCTATTTTTGTCTGAAGTATTTCCGGATACAGGGTACTATCTGATTCATTAAAATATAGTTACCATGCCACGAGTATTCAAAGCAACCGAAATAGAAAAAGAAGAAAAAGAAATCAAGCGTGATTATCTCGACAGACATATGCCTCATGTATTCTGTCCCGACCAGGTGAAAAGAGGTGAAAAATTTGCCGTGAAAGTAAAGATGGGAGAAGAATACACCCATCCTGATGATCATGATCATTTTATAAGTGTGATACAACTGTGGAACAGGGAAACATTACTCGCTGAAGCCAGGTATACCGCAGGTGTATACGGTACACTTCCGTCGCATGTCGAGATTGACTTCTATATTGTCGCCCCGGAAGTGTCGATGAATCTTTCAGCCATGGCAGTATGCACCAAACATGGTTTGTGGCAGAGCGAAGATAAACCTGTAAAAGTCATTTAATGGCTAAGAACGATAAGAAAAAACGCAACTGGCGGGATAAATACAGGTTTTCTGTCATAAATGACACGACCTTTGAAGAGACCTGGAGAATCAGACTCACCAAGTACAATGCCTTTCTCCTGATAACTGCTCTTGTTCTCTTCATTATTGCTGCCACAACATCCCTTATCGCCTTCACTAACCTCCGTGAGTTTATCCCTGGCTATCCGGATGTTATTATGAGACGCAATATCCTTGTGAGCGCAATACGACTCGATTCCCTGGAGAAGGAACTTGCAATCAGGGATAAATATTTTGCAAACCTTAACGCAATCATCTCGGGAAACGAGCCTGTTGACCTCTATTCGATACAGGATACATCCGGAAATTACAAGTCAATAAATTTCGGGAATTCACCTGAAGATTCCGCTCTTCGAGCGAGGGTGGAGCAGGAGGAAAAATTCAATCTTACACTCGGTCCCACACCGGCGGAATCCGTAACAAGCCTGGCAGGGCTCCATTTTTTCCCGCCTGTAAAAGGGATAATTTCAGCCAGATTTGACCTTCGTACAAAACACTATGGCACCGATATCGTTACAAAACCAAAATCAACTGTCTCGGCAGTGCTTGATGGTACCGTAATATTAACGGGATGGACAATGGAGACAGGATATGTCATTGAGATTCAGCATCCGAATAACATTGTTTCGGTATACAAGCATAATGCAAGCCTCCTGAAAGAAACCGGGGATCTTGTCCGTGCAGGGGAACCCGTTTCCATTGTAGGCGACTCAGGTGAGTTATATACTTCAGGACCACATCTTCACCTGGAAATATGGTATAAGGGCACACCTCTTGATCCTGAAAAACATATTTTCTTCTAATTATATGCTGCCGGTATGCTGCAAAGAATTGCACTGCTAGGATCAACCGGATCAATCGGAACCCAGGCTCTTGATGTAATTTCAAGATACCCGGATGAATTCGTTGTAGAGAACCTGACTGCAGGTGATAATGTTGACCTTCTGATAAGTCAGGCGAGACAGTTCCATCCCGACAGCGTAGTTATTGGCAACAAGGAGCATTTTAAGAAACTCAGGGAAAGCCTGAGGAACACCGGCATTAAAATATACGCCGGCAATGAGGAAATGGAACATGTGATTACCGCTTCAGATGCCGGTGTTGTTCTGGCAGCCATCGTGGGATATTCGGGACTCAGACCTGTAATTGCAGCCATAAAGAGCGGTAAAAAAATAGCTCTGGCTAATAAGGAAACACTTGTCGTGGCCGGTGAAATAATCAACAGACTTATTGCAGAAACGGGAAGCTCAATAATACCGGTCGACTCGGAACATTCCGCTATCTTTCAGTGTCTGGCAGGAGAGGAGCACGACAGTATCGAAAAAATAACACTCACAGCTTCAGGAGGTCCATTTCTGAATATGACGGAAGAAAAGCTACTGAAAGTAAAACCCGAGGATGCTCTCCGGCATCCAAACTGGAATATGGGCGATAAAATTACAATCGATTCTGCCACGATGATGAATAAAGGTCTTGAGGTAATTGAAGCGCATTGGCTCTTTAACCTTAAGCCGGAACAGATAAAAGTCACAATTCATCCTCAGTCAATAATCCATTCATTTGTACATTTCAGGGACGGATCAGTAAAGGCTCAGCTAGGGATACCTGACATGAGAATCCCGATTCTCTATGCCCTGAGCCATCCGCGGAGGCTGGCAACAGTGCTTCCACGACTTGATTTCACGGAGTACCCCGTTTTCACTTTTACTGAACCTGATATTAAGAAATTCAGGAGCCTCTCCCTTGCTTACCGGGCATTGAGTGAAGGCGGCAATAAGCCGTGTGTTCTTAACGCAGCAAACGAAACAGCAGTCAGGGCTTTTCTCTCAGGTGAAATAGGATTTATGCAAATACCTGATGTGGTTGAATATGCTCTCGAAAATAATTCATATCTTGCGTCCCCAAAACTTGAGTCTCTTGAAATATCAGACAGACAGGCAAGGGAAACAGCAAATGATTTCATAAGTAAAATCAAGAATAGAAAATGACCGTTCTGATCAAAATCATCCAGTTACTGTTAAGCCTTTCAATTCTTGTTATCATACATGAGCTGGGACATTTCATGTTTGCAAGGATTTTTAAAACCAGGGTCGAAAAGCTGTACCTCTTCTTTGATCCATGGTTTTCACTGTTTAAATACAAAAGGGGTGATACAGAGTACGGTATCGGTTGGCTTCCTTTGGGAGGTTATGCCAAGATATCCGGGATGATAGATGAATCGCTCGACATTGAGCAGATGAAACAACCGCCGCAGCCATGGGAATTCAGATCCAAAAAATCATGGCAACGTCTTCTCATAATGACAAGTGGTGTCCTGTTCAATTTTATCCTGGCAATGCTCATTTATGTTACTGTCCTCTTTGCCTGGGGAGAAACTTACCTTCCGACTTCAAGTGTAAAATATGGTATTGTTACAGATTCAGCAGGATTTGCGCTGGGATTAAAGAACGGAGATAAAATACTTTCAATTGATAATCAATATATTGATAATTTCTATGCAATAACCTCCGATATAGTCCTGAATGACCGGAAAACGATACAGGTAGAACGCGACGGACAGATAGTAAATATTGAAGTAACCCTTGACTATATAAAGAGAGTTCTGAAAAGAGAGGGACAGATTGAACCAAGAGCACCCTTTGGCCCATATATAATAACTTCGTATGCAAAAGAATCTCCTGCCAGGAGTGCCGGGGTGCTTGTTGATGATGAACTGGTAGGTCTTGATAATATTAAGTTTACCTGGTTTGATGAGTTTCAGAAGTACCTGGCCAGGAATAAGAACAAGCCTGTAACAATGAACCTGCTTCGCAAGGGAGAACCTGTTGACATACAGGTAACACCAACAGATGCAGGAATACTGGGAATATTAAGTAATCTGAGGACTATAGACAACATCTTTGAACTGAAAACGATTCATTACGGATTCTTTCAATCAATCCCGGCCGGCATAAGCAAAGGATTCAAATCAATTGTTGATTACCTTAAGCAATTCAGGCTGATTTTCTCACGGCATACAAAAGCCTATGAATCACTCGGGGGATTCATTACAATAGGCAGTATCTTCCCCGGGGTATGGGACTGGCAGTCGTTCTGGGAACTGACGGCATTCCTTTCAATAATTCTTGCTGTCATGAACATACTGCCAATACCGGGGCTTGACGGAGGTCATGTCATGTTTTTACTCTTTGAGGTTATTACGGGACGGAAACCCAGCGATAAATTCCTGGAATATGCCCAGATTGCGGGCATGATAATATTGTT
>CAYWEQ010000018.1:16510-19622 GCA_964457185.1 uncultured Rikenellaceae bacterium | reverse complement strand
AACCCAGCGATAAATTCCTGGAATATGCCCAGATTGCGGGCATGATAATATTGTTTTCATTGCTTATCTTCGCCAATGGCAATGATATTATCAGATATATCAGAAAATAGTTATTTGATACATCACTTGATTATCAAAAAGTATTATATAACTTTGCATAAACTAAAACATCTACTGAAATGGGAAAGATTGGCGCAACTGAGATTATACTGATTCTGCTTGTGGTTATTCTCCTTTTTGGAGGTCGCAAGATCCCTGAGTTGTTCAAAGGCATCGGGCAGGGAATGAAAGAATTCAAAAAAGCCTCAAAGTTTGATCCTGATGAGGAGAAGGAAAAGGAAAAAGTACAATAAGATACTTTATTGATATATCAGAAGGGGCATTGTAAAATGCCCTTTTTTATTTTACGATAAAACCCCCCAACCCCCCCTTCAGGGGGGCAGGGGGGCTAACAGGTTCGTATTTCTGATTTCGCCTTGCCGGTACAAAACCGGCTTCCCGGATGATCGATTGCAAATCATCTGCACTGAACCTGTTACTTGAGCCGGCTGCACTTACAACATTTTCCTCTATCATTATCGATCCGACATCATTCGCCCCTGCATGGAGCGAAAGCATCGCAGTCTCTTTTCCGACAGTAAGCACGGATGCCTGTATATTCCTGATATTGTTCAGGATGATCCTGCTTATTGCAATTAATCTTATATAGTCATGACTGTTATAACTGCTCCTTATTCCATGCTTTTCGCGAAGTACTGTCCCTTCATCCCGGAACGGCCATGGTATGAATGTGATAAATCCATAGTGACCCTTCTCCTTACCGGACTGCAGATCCCTTAACAGAATCAGATGTTCTATCCTCTCTTCACCTGTCTCAATATGACCATACATCATTGTCGCAGATGTCGGCAGGTTAAGCCTGTGCGCAACCTTCATCACCTCAAGCCATTCTTCCGCTGATGCCTTGGCAGGTGATACGGTTTTTCTTACACGGTCAGACATGATTTCGGCACCTGCTCCGGGAAGAGAATCAAGGCCTGCATTAATGAGGGAGGAAAGAATTTCATGAAAACTCTTTTTCTCTTTTTTTGCCAGATATACTATTTCAGGAGGTCCGAGAGCATGAAGCTTAATGGAGGGATACAGTTCCTTCAGCTTAATGAAAAGATCAGTGTAAAATCTGAGCCCAAGGTCAGGGTTCATGCCTCCCTGCAAAAGGAGCTGATCCCCTCCGAGAGAATAGAGTTCGTTGATCTTTTCGATGTATTGTTCAGTTGTTGTGATATATGTATCCGGAGATCCCTTTTTCCTGCAAAAATTGCAGAAGGTGCACTGAGAAAAACAGATGTTGGTAATGTTTACATTCCTGTCAATCATCCAACCGACGCTATTGCCGGGATTGTGAACCTGCCTGAGCTTATTTGCCACGAACATAAGCTCTTCAAGCGGAGCCTCTTTGTATAAAGCAACTCCTTCCTCAGTATCAAGAGGAACCAGATTAAGGGCTTTTTCATATAATTTGTTCAGGATCATTGATTTTTTATGGTTTTACTCTATAAACCCTGATTTGGCTTCCCAAAGGTAACGTTTTGGAACCGAAACAATCAATAATTTGATTAACTTTACACCTTCCAAAAACCAGTATTAAAAATATGAAACCTGAAATTGTCAAAATATCCCAGATATCACCAGATCAGTCTGTTATATGTATAATTGGCAAAGAGAGGATACCGGAATTTCTCCGTCTGAATAAAACCGAAAAGGAGTATGCACTAAAACAACTTAAGGCTAAGGAGGAATATGTTTTTATAAATTCCTATTATAAGTGCACCTATCTGGTAAGAGTTAAGAGCGATGTCAGTGAATTCAAAGCAAGGGAGGAGATACGAAAGACTGCTTACAGCCTGAGAAAGCTTATCAAATCGAATGATCACCAGGAACTTGTGATAACTTCACATAATGCCTATAAAGGTGCAATTGAGGATTTTACTGAAGGGCTTCTTCTCAGCATTTATTCTTTTGACAAATACAAAACAAAAGAACCTGAAGAGCCCAAAAAGAATTATCCTTCAAAGCTGTTGCTATACGGCGATGCGGACAGAACATCTGTCAGATGGCTTGAGTCTCTTACCGATGCTGTCTATATTGCCAGGGATCTGATAAATGAACCTGTTAATTATCTTAATGCGGCAAAACTGGCATCTGAGATCCAGAAGACAGGGAAATTGGCAGGATTCAGCGTTGATGTACTGAATAAAGGCAAGATTGAAGCGCTTAAAATGGGAGGGCTTCTTGCAGTCAACAGGGGTAGTGTTGATCCGCCCGCTTTCTGTATTCTCGAATGGCGGCCGGAAAAAAGTATTAATAAAAAACCATTGGTCCTTATAGGCAAGGGAATAGTCTATGATACGGGGGGACTCAATATAAAGACGGGTGATTACATGGCAATGATGAAGGGTGATATGGCCGGGGCTGCCACCGTGACCGGTGTCTTCTATGCAGCTGCAAAATTCAGAATACCTCTTCATATTATCGGCCTGATACCTGCAACTGACAACCGTCCCGGGGGAAATGCATATACCCAGGGTGATATCATTACAATGCATAACAGAATGACTGTCGAGATCGGAAATACTGATGCTGAAGGCAGGCTTATCCTTGCTGATGCCCTCAGCTATGCATCAAGATATAATCCTGAACTCATAATCGATATAGCGACACTGACAAATTCTGCTGCTGTAACTTTCAGCAACCAGGCAATTGCATTGATGTCTAATGCAGACAGGAAATATATTTCACTACTCGAAGAGTGCGGACAGATAGTGTATGAAAGAATTGCAGAACTTCCATTCTGGGATGAGTATGGCGAAATGATCAAGTCAGATATAGCTGATATAAGGAATATAGGAGGCCGCGAAGCCGGTGCAATCACTGCCGGCAAATTCCTCGAGAATTTTACAAAATTCCCGCTTATCCATCTCGATATTGCGGGTACAGGGTTGCTTAAGAAAGATGATTATTACAGACTGAAACAGGGCCCCGGTTCAGGATTAAGGCTGCTGGCAACATTCCTTAAACAGCTGGCAGCAGATTATAAAAGATATAAGCTTTG
>CAYWEQ010000018.1:7068-16410 GCA_964457185.1 uncultured Rikenellaceae bacterium | reverse complement strand
TGCTGGCAACATTCCTTAAACAGCTGGCAGCAGATTATAAAAGATATAAGCTTTGAATATGGAAACAAATACAATTATAGCCGGAATTTCGCACGGAGATATCAATGGCATTGGTTATGAGGTTATAATAAAATCCCTCATGGACAATATGATCAATGATATTTGTGTTCCGGTAGTCTATGGTTCTCCAAAGGTAGCGGCATATCATCGCAAAGCCTTGAATATTAACAATTTCAGCTTTAATAACATAAAATCCCCTGAAGAAGCGAATCATAAAAAGGCAAATATGATTAACTGCCTCGATGATAACATCAGGGTTGAGCTCGGAAAATCCACCGAGCAGGGAGGAGAAGCCGCTCTGATATCTCTGGAGAGAGCGGTTGATGACCTGTTGAACGGTAAAATAAATGTGCTGATCACAGCTCCTATTGACAAAAAAAATATTCAATCGGAAAAATTCACTTTTAAAGGGCACACTGAATATCTGAGGGCGAAAGCAAATGCGGCAGATGTCCTTATGTTCATGTTAAGCGAGAACATGCGGATAGGATTTGCAACTGGTCATGTCCCTCTGAATATGGTATCCGGCTTATTGACAATTGAATTGCTTGTCCGGAAATTAAAACTGATGAATCAGTCTCTTATGGTCGATTTTGGTATACGCAAGCCGCAGATAGCGGTACTTGGACTCAATCCACATGCAGGCGATAGTTCCCTACTGGGAACTGAAGAAGCTGAAATAATAATTCCTGCAATGAAGCAATGCGAAAGAGAAGGAATAATGACGTTTGGGCCGTTCCCGGCAGATGGATTTTTCGGAGCCGGATCATTTGCCAGGTTTGACGGTATACTATCAATGTATCATGATCAGGGACTTGCACCGTTCAAAGCGCTCTCCTTTGATTCAGGAGTCAATTTCACAGCAGGACTGCCGTTTGTGAGAACATCCCCGGTGCATGGAACCGCCTTCCATATTGCAGGGAAGGGAGAAGCCTCTGAAAATTCATTCAGGCAGGCTCTCTATGCTGCCTGCAGCATTCTTAGAAACAGGCAGAAATATGCTGACCTGACAAAGGATCCGCTCAAAAAACAGGATATAGAGATACACACTGATAAGGTTGATGAACTGCCTCCTGAAATTTTTAATACCGAACAACAGCTATGATCGATTACATCAATGGGACAATAACCCGGATCACACCTGCATTCCTTACAATTGAGACCGGAGGCATGGGTTACTTCATTAATATCTCTCTTTCAACCTATTCAAAGCTTGAAGGCAAAGAGGAATTTAAAATACTTGTGCATGAGGTGATCAGGGAAGATGCTCATCAGCTTTTTGGCTTTGCCGACAGGGAAGAGAGGGAAATATTCAGATTACTGATATCTGTCTCAGGGGTTGGCGCAGCTACTGCCAGGATGATGCTGTCATCACTCAACCCTGAAGAGATAGAAAAAGCTATTATAGGATCAGATGTCAATTTACTCAAAAGCGTAAAGGGTATAGGATTAAAAACTGCACAGAGGATCATTGTTGACCTGAAAGACAAGCTTGGCAAACCATCCGAAACCGGTGAAATATTTGCTGTATCGGACAATACAATGCGCGAAGAAGCGTTATCTGCCTTAGTGATGCTTGGGTTTGCCAAAAGCGCTGTCTCAAAAGTCCTTGACAGGATTTTACGGGAAGAAAAAATCCTTTCTGTCGAGGACCTGATAAAGAGGGCGCTGAAGAACTTGTAATACTGAAAAAAGCCGGATTGGGATCAAGGATATTACATAAGAATATTCTGGTATTTTTATATCCTTTGCTGATGGCTTCCTTGTTATTTACCCCGGAAGAAGCCTTCAGCCAGATCTCTGTTCAATCGGGCGATACATCCAGGAAATCAATACTCAAGTTGGAAGATGTTTCAGGAATACCATGGGAATCACAGCAAAAATCACCTCTCTTTCTCGATAATCCTTCAAATTTTAAATCAAATGTTATTTATGATCCTGAAAAGAATGAATATGTAATTTATCAGAAAATAGGATCGTTAGATTACCGTCCGCCGGTACACATGAGCCCCGAAGAGTTCAGAAAATATGAATATTCAAGGGCAATGCGCGACTACTGGCAATCGAGGATCTCCGGCGATGAATCCGGATTCAGATCCACTCTTATTCCACAGATCGAGATTGGCGGTGCAGCATTTGACAAGATCTTCGGTAGCAATACAATAAATATCATTCCGCAGGGATCAGCCGAGCTGATCTTCGGTATAAATATATCAAGAACACAGAATCCGACTCTTTCGGAGAAGCTGAGGACAATTCCGACATTCGACTTCAAGGAAAAGATCCAGATGAATGTCACCGGAACAATAGGTGATAAAATGGAGCTGGGAGTTAATTATAACACTGATGCGCTGTTTGAATTTGAGAACAGGACAAAGCTTCAGTATTCGGGAAAAGAGGATGAGATCCTTAAAAAAGTCGAAGCAGGTGATGTCACCCTCCCTCTTACAGGGACACTTATAACCGGCAGTTACAGTCTCTTCGGGCTTAAAACAGAAATGCAGTTTGGCAAACTGACAGTCACAACAGTTCTTTCACAGCAGAAGGGCGAATCTTCGGTCGTTGAAGTAGAGGGAGGTGCTCAGCTTACGGATTTTGAAATTTTTGCTGACGAGTATGAGGCAAACCGTCATTTTTTCCTGTCACAATATTTCAGGGATATTTATGATGACGCACTCAGAAGCATGCCGGTAGTAAGCTCCGGAGTGAATATCGAAAGGATTGAAGTATGGGTGACAAATAAAACAAGCCGCTTTGAAGAGGGAAGTAACAGGAATATTGTTGCATTCATTGACCTTGCCGAAAACGGGAATCACATTTACAACAGCATCCCCGAATTCCAGGAAACGGCAGGAACACCTCTTTATCCCGATAACAGCGCAAACCAGATGTATGACCAGCTGAATTCGGTATATACGGATGTCAGAAATGTTGACCAGGTGACAAATGCATTTGATCCTCTCTACCCGGCATTCCAGATAGGGCGTGATTATGAAAAGATCGAAAATGCGCGAAAACTGAATGATAGGGAATACACTGTAAATAAGCAGCTTGGATATATTTCACTTAATTCAGCACTGAATACCGATGAAGTCCTGGCAGTCGCTTTCGAATATACCATGAATGGAAAAATATACAAGGTAGGTGAGTTCTCAACCGATGGTATTACAGCGCCCCAGACTCTTATTCTGAAACTCCTGAAAGGGACAACTCTCACACCAAAGCTGCCAACATGGGCCCTGATGATGAAAAACATCTATTCGCTTGGATCAGGCACTCTTGAAAAGAAGGATTTTGAATTAAACATCCTGTATCAGGATGACGAAACAGGAAACTCTATAAATTATCTGCCTGAAGGAAAGCTTGAGGATCAGATACTTCTCCAGGTACTGGGCCTTGATGTGCTGAATTCCCAGAATGACCGGGAATCAGATGGTTATTTTGATTTCATTGAGGGCGTGACTGTTATGGTTGACAGGGGAAAGATAGTGTTCCCTGTTCTGGAGCCTTTCGGTAGCCATCTCAGGAATAAAATAAATGATGCGAAGCTGGCTGACAAATATGTCTTCCAGGAACTGTATGATTCAACCCAGACCATAGCGCGGCAGATGGCTGAAAAAAACAAATTCAAGCTTGAAGGCCAGTATACATCCGAATCGGGATCTGAGATCAGGCTGAATGCCATAAACATTCCCCGCGGATCAGTTAAAGTGACTGCCGGAGGTGTAGCCCTGACCGAAAATTCAGACTACACTGTTGATTACAACATGGGAACGGTAAGGATTATCAATCCCGCGCTTATTGAATCTCAGACACCCATTCAGGTTTCGCTTGAAAGCAACCAGTTCTTTGGTTTCCAGACCAAGACCCTTGTAGGGACACATCTCGATTACCGTTTCTCGGACAACTTCAATATCGGTGGTACAATTCTGCATCTTAATGAAAGACCTTATACTCAGAAGGTCAATTTTGGTGAAGAACCCATTTCAAACACTATCTGGGGTTTTAATACATCTTATAAAACTCAATCACAGGTGCTCACAAATATGATTGACAAGATTCCTTTTCTGGAAACAAAGACTCCGTCATCCCTCTCATTTTTCGGTGAGTTTGCACACCTGATACCCGGTCATTCAAAAGCGATATCAAATGCAGGTAACTCATATATAGATGATTTTGAGGCAAGTGAGATACCTCTCGATCTGAAAGCATTTAACGCATGGACAATTGCCAGTATTCCGCAGGGACAGGATCTGATCTTTCCTGAAGCGAGGTTTAATGATAATCTCATCAGTGGATTCAACAGAGCTAAGCTTGCCTGGTATGTGATTGATCCGATCTTTCTAAGGAACGGATCATCAACTCCGGGTCATATCAAGAATAATCCTGATACCCAGTCCAGCCATTTTGTCAGAGAGATATTTGAGAATGAGATCTTCCCTTATCGTGAAAGCACAACAGGGATACCTACAAATATCACAATCCTCAACCTTGCATATTTTCCTGATGAGAAGGGTCCTTACAACTTTGACGCTGACCCCGGCACATATTCAGAAGGTATGAACTCAATAGGAAAGCTCAATGATCCCGGATCGAGATGGGGAGGCATCATGAGAGAGGTCCTTACCAGTGATTTTGAAACAGCAAATATCCAGTATATCAAGTTCTGGCTTATGGATCCCTTTGTTGAGGACCCGGATCATGAAGGCGGCGACCTTTACATAAATCTTGGAAACATATCTGAAGATATCCTGAGAGATTCAAGAAAAAGCTTTGAGAATGGTCTGCCGGGTAATCCTGATCCGGTCAATATCGACACAACTTCCTGGGGAAGAGTCCCTACAGTCCAGGCTGTGGTAAATGCATTTGACAACGACCCTGCCACAAGGATGTACCAGGATGTTGGCCTTGACGGGCTCCGGAATCAGGATGAGCAGACATTTTTTTCAGATTATCTCCAGAAAGCAGAATCAATTGCCGCTCCTGATGTATACCAGGATATTCTAAAGGACCCGGCAGGCGATGATTTTCATTATTTCAGGGGGACAGACTACGATCTGGACGAGATGGGAATAATAGAGAGGTACAAGAAATACAACGGACAGGAAGGCAATTCTCCCACAGCTGAAATGTCGCCCGAAACATACCCGACTTCAGGTTCAACCCTTCCCGACATGGAAGATATCAACCGCGACAATACTCTTAATGAAACAGAAAGCTATTACCAGTACAGAATCAGCATGAGACCCGAAGATCTGATAGTAGGTTCAAATTTCATTGTCGACGAAATAGAGTATGAAGCCACATTGGCAAATGGGGACAAATCGAAAGTAAAGTGGTACCAGTTCAAGATCCCGATCACTGATTACCAGAAGATCGTAGGTACGATCAGCGATTTCAAATCTGTAAGGTTCATGAGAATTTTTCTGCGCAATTTTAAAGAGCCGGTCATTATGAGATATGCTGATCTGGACCTTGTCAGGGCGGAGTGGAGGAAATACAATATCTCATTCATGGAAGGCGGTGAGAGAGTCACATTGCCGGAGGCTTCTGACGGGACATTTGAGATAAGCTCCGTGAGCATTGAGGAAAATTCAGGTAAGGAACCGGTAAATTATGTACTTCCTCCGGGATTTGACAGGATAACCGATCCTTCAAATCCACAGCTCAGGCAGCTTAATGAACAGTCAATGGTTCTCAAGGTCCAGAACCTGGAAGACGGTGATGCCCGTGCCGCATTCAAGAATGTCAATATTGACATAAGGCAATACCGCCGTTTACGGATGGAGGTTCATGCCGAAGCCCTTATAGGACAACCTCTCGCAGATGGGGAACTGACAGCCTTCATCAGGATAGGTTCAGATTACAAAAGCAATTTCTATGAATATGAGATCCCGTTAAAGCTGACACCTCCGGGAAAATATGACAATAAATCCGATGCATCGAGAGCTGAGGTATGGCCTGAAGAAAACAGTTTCAACATTAAGCTGTCGGTATTCCAGGATGCCAAGCAGGCACGTAACAGGAAAATGCAGGAGGCAGGATCATCACTGAGCATATCAGATGTTTTCGTATATCCTTATGAAGGTCACAGGATATCAATTTCGGGAAATCCCAACCTCAGTAACGTAAAAGTCATCATGATTGGGATAAGAAATCCGATAAAGACAAGAAATCCGGTTAATGATGACGGGCAGCCCAAATGGGGCGAGGTATGGGTAAATGAGTTACGCCTCAATGATTTTGTAGAGAACGGAGGCTGGGCTGCAAATGCACATTTACAGGCACGCCTCGCAGACCTTGGCACTGTTGATGTTGTCGGACAGTCAAGCACTCCCGGATGGGGTAGCATAGAAAAGAAAGTGAATGAACGAAGCAAGGAACAGGTAATGAAGTATGACCTTTCATCTACCATTGAACTGGGCAGGTTCTTTTCTGAAAAAGCAGGTGTGAGACTTCCTGTCTATATTGGTTATTCCGAAACGAGGATCAGGCCACAGTACAATCCCCTGGATCCGGATATCCCTCTTAATGATGCTCTCCGCAATGCTGAGGACGAGATTGCAAGGGATTCAATAAAAGCCATTTCGGAAGATTTTGCCAGGAGGAAGACAATTACCATCAGCAATGCCGGAATAACAAAACGAGGGGAAAAACCTCATGCATGGGATCTGGCAAACCTGAGCGTCAACTATACTTATAATGAAATTTATCAAAGTGATACAAAGACTGAAATAGATCTGGAAAAGAATTACAGGGGCGGACTGAACTATGACTACCAGGCTCAGCCAGCCAATATAACGCCGTTCAAAAGCGTAAAATTCCTTAATAAACCAGCCTTCAGGCTTATCAAGGATTTTAACTTCTATATCTTCCCCAAAAGCGTCTCTTTCAGAACAGATCTTTCACGTTATTATAACGAAGTGAAAGCCAGGAATATCAACAATCCCTATCTCCGTATTACCCCTACTTATAGAAAGGATTTTGAATGGACAAGAATGTACGATTTCAAGTACGATGTAACGCGTCAGTTAAAGATTGACTTTACGGCAACAAATCTTGCCAGAATAGATGAACCGACCGGCGGAGTCGACAGGGAAAGATATGGCAATGAGTATGAACTCTGGCGTGATTCTGTCATGACAAACCTGCTGAATTTCGGGAGGACAACTTCCTATAACCACTTTATTAATGCAACCTATACAATACCTGTCAATAAACTTCCGCTGCTGTCGTGGATCAATGCAAATGCCCGCTTTGGATCTGATTATACATGGCTGGCCGGACCTCTTTTTCCTGACAGCATGAATATAAACATAGGTAATTCCATCAAGAACCATAATGAACTTTCGTTCACCGCAATGGCAAACCTGTCAACTCTATATGGCAAATCGAAGTTCCTTAAAAGGATTGAGAACAATACGCGTCCCGATGCTGCCCGGCGGATGAAGCCTGAATACAGAACAGTGAACTATACCAGGAACAATGTAAATTTCAGACAAAATGCGGTCAGGGGGATCGTGCATAACCTCGGCACCACGGATGTCAAGGTCAGGATCGTTAAGAAGACAGGAGAAGAAGTCAAAGGTAAAGTTGATATAGTAAATCCTGACAGGATCAACTTTGCAGCAGCAGAACAGGCTGACGGAGCACAGGTGTTCATTGAAGGCCGGGTACCGGTGAAACGAAATCCGCTGACCATTACAGGTGAATATATAATGAGAGCTTTCCTCGGCATAAGAACAGTAAGTCTGACACTTTCTTCATCGCAGGGACAATTTCTCCCTGGTTACATGCCGGAAACAAGATATCTTGGGATGTCGAGATACAACAACATCCAGTCACCGGGGTGGCCATTCATACTGGGCTACAGTGACAGGAATTTCTTCGATAAAGCAGTAAGCAACGGCTGGCTTTCAACAGATACCCTGCTGAATACACCGGCAACATACAGCAACAAGTATGACATTTCTGCACGAAGCACGATCGAACCTTTCCCCGGATTGAGGATCGATGTCAACGCCGACAGGAGATTCCTTGAGGGAGTAAGCGCTTATTATATAGCTGACATGAACGGAAACTTCCCTGACAGCACACGCAACAGGATCGTAAACGGCAACTTTTCGATTTCAGTCATTTCATGGGGCACCGCATTTGAAAAGATATCACAGAAGGATGACTATGTTTCTCCGACTTTTGAGGCTTTCAAGGAAAACCTTGTTATCATTTCTGAACGAAGAGCTGCAGATAGAAGCAAATCGGATCCGGGATACAATCCTGATATTGACCCGTTTACAGGAGATCCTATTGAAGGACCCTATAAAAGCGGGTATGGAAAAACCTCACGTGAGGTAATGATACCTGCGTTCCTTGCAGCTTATACCAGGACTGACCCGCACAAGGTATCACTCGAGACCTTCCCCTCAGCACTGAGGATGATGCCAAACTGGAGGTTTACATTTGACGGTTTATCGAAATTTGAATTTATACAGAAGGTATTCAGGTCAGTAAATCTCACTCATCAGTACAGGAGCACATTCCAGATAGGAAATTATACAACAAACCTGAACTATCTGGCCGATGGAGGCGGTATAAGTTCAATAAGGGATCTTCAGAATAATTTCATCCAGCAATACGAAATCAATGTTGTAACCCTGAATGAGCAGTTCAGTCCTCTTATTAACATCGACATGAACTGGATTAACAGCCTTACCACCCGTTTTGAATGGAAAAAATCGCGTACCGTATCGCTTAACCTGACAAGCAACCAGATTGCAGATGCCCGTACCAATGAACTTGTGATAGGCGCCGGGTACAGGTTTGATGATGTACAGATAGTGCTGAAAACAGGGGGAGGGCAGAAAGTGCTCAAGAGCGACCTTAACCTGAGGTTTGATCTTTCCATCCGGGACAACAAGACTCTTGCAAGGAAGCTTATTGAAGACGTAAATCAGCCCGTCGCTGGAACGAGGGTCTTTACAGCCGGACTTACAGCTGATTATATCCTGAGTGACAGATTTAATCTTCAGATCTTTGCCGATCATACCATGAATAATCCGTTTGTGGCAAATACTTTCCCCACATCGAACACAAATTTCGGATTCAGCCTTAAGTTTACTCTGGTTCAGTAAAAAATTTTCAATAAGGACTGATTTTTTTATTTTTTCAGAAAACGTTTGAAACAAAGTCGTACTGATTTTCTGGTAAGAAAATCAGCGAATCTGCATGAAAATAAATGACATACGCAGTTTTTTATACCAATCCTTTTCTATATTTTTGAAT
>CAYWEQ010000018.1:0-6968 GCA_964457185.1 uncultured Rikenellaceae bacterium | reverse complement strand
TTAATTTCTATGCTCCCGGATTGATATGGCTGGGAGCAGGATTGATACTGACATTCATTATGTCAAAAGTGAATCTTGAAAAGGAGCTTTTTATAATCACCGGAGGAATTTCCCTTTTCGGCTTGCTTCAGCTGCTTGCCGGCGTTTTGAAAAGTACAGGGAAAGATAATAACGGTCTTAATTCAATTCTCACAGATCTCAGGAATATGCCTTCCACAATGGGACAACTGGCCGTGGTCCAGTTCTTTACCTGGTTTGCACTCTTCTCGCTATGGATATATACCACTTCTGCCGTTACATCACATGTTTACGGAACCTACGATACAACTTCACTGGCCTATAATAAAGGCGCTAACTGGGTAGGAGTCCTTTTTGGAATATATAACGGGATAGCCGCTGTTGTGGCTTTCCTTCTTCCTGTCCTGGCAAGAGTCACAAGCAGGAAGATTACCCACTCAATATGTCTTGTTGTCGGAGGTATCAGCCTGATATCAATCAGCCTGATCGGAAATCCATGGCTGCTGATCCTTCCGATGACAGGTATAGGTATTGCATGGGCAAGTATTCTCTCCATGCCTTATGCTATGCTTACGGGATCGCTTCCGCAGAATAAGATGGGTATATATATGGGCATTTTTAACTTTTTCATTGTCATTCCACAGATACTTGCCGCAAGCATTCTGGGTAGCATGGTAAAGCACTTCTTTGCAGGAAATACAATGAATGCGCTTATAACGGGAGGCATCTCAATGATAGTAGCCGCCATAATGGTGAAGTTTGTAAGAGACGTTGACGACAAAAAGCAATAATGGATATAAGGGGATGTATTTTTGATCTTGACGGGGTTATTGTTGATACCGCAAAATACCATTTTCTGGCATGGAAAAGACTTGCGGACCAGATGGGTGTACATTTCACGGAAAAGGATAACGAAAGGCTCAAAGGTGTCAGCCGGATGGATTCGCTTGACATAATCCTTGAGATTGGCAACATTAAGCCGGACAGGGAACTGAAGGAAAAATATGCACGACTGAAAAACGAATGGTATAAAGATTATATAAGCAGGATGACTCCTGATGAGATACTTCCCGGAAGTGCTGAATTCATAAATGAACTTAAAAGCGCCGGCATCAGAACAGCTCTTGGGTCGGCAAGCAAAAATACACCAATGATCCTTGAAAAGCTGGGGATAGTAACATTATTCGATGCAGTTGCTGACGGGAACATTGTTAAAAAAGCCAAGCCTGATCCGGAGGTTTTCCTTGTTGCTGCACGGATGATTAATGTGGAACCCTCTCACTGCATCGTTTTCGAAGATGCGGTTGCGGGTGTGCAGGCCGCATTAAATGCCGGTATGACCTGCGTGGGCGTGGGGTCTGAAGAAGTACTGACTGAAGCTCATTTGATAATATCAGGCTTAAATGAAATGAACCTGATAAAGCTTAACAAAATTCAAAAGAAGCGGTTATGAACAGCTGTTATAAAAAAGATGAATGGCTCATAATCGAGGAGGGATTCCATCCTGAGCTGAACAGGGAATCGGAAAGCATCTTTTCGATAGGGAACGGTTATATGGGACAGAGAGCAAATTTTGAAGAGCAGTATTCAGGTGACACCCTCCAGGGTAACTATATTGCCGGAGTATATTATCCTGACAAGACCCGTGTAGGCTGGTGGAAAAACGGGTATCCCGAGTATTTTGCAAAAGTTCTGAATGCACCCAAATGGATTGGAATAGATATAACCGTGAACGGGAAACCTGTTGATCTCGCTTCTGCAAAGATCAGTTCTTTCAGAAGAATCCTGAACATGAAGGAGGGATACCTTGACAGACACTTCACAATAACGGTCGCCAGGAACAAAACCATTGATATACGTGCCGGCCGGTTCCTCAGCATGTCGGAACCTGATATCGGAGTCATCAGATTATCAGTCAAATCAAATGATTTTACAGGCACTGTAGGATTTACTGCCTATATCGATTCTGATGTAAAGAATGAGGATGCAAATTACGGTAAGAAATTCTGGAAGGAAGTCAGCAGGGAGTCAACAGCCGGAATGGGTATCATCATTTCAAGAACTATGAAGACAGACTTCCATGTTGCAACCGGTATGGTATATGAGGTGTTGAAGAACAAAAAACGGATAACAGTAAAACCTTCTGTAATCGATCACGACAGGTATGCAGGCAATATGATTTCTCTAACTATCAGTCCGGGAGAAGAACTTTCACTGATAAAATACATTTCGGTGCTCTCTTCACTCAATAATTCCAAAAAGAACCTGAAAGCCGATGTGAAAAAAAGGCTGAAGGAGATATCCGCCAAAGGCTATAAAAAGCTTTTTGCCGATCATAAGAAGGAATGGGAAAGGATCTGGTCAGCCTCGGATGTTGTGATTGAAGGAGACATTGCAGCCCAGCAGGCAATAAGGTTTAATATTTTTCATTTGAACCAGACTTACACCGGGAAGGATGAACGGCTTAATATAGGACCCAAAGGCTTTACCGGTGAAAAATACGGCGGAAGCACATACTGGGATACGGAAGCATTCGCCCTTCCTTTCTTCCTGAAAACAACCAATCAGAAAGTTGTAAGAAATCTGTTGCTGTACAGGTATAAGCATCTGCCACGGAGTATTGAAAACGCAGAAAAACTGGGATTCAGAAATGGTGCAGCTTTATACCCGATGGTTACCATGAACGGGCAAGAATGCCATAACGAATGGGAAATAACTTTTGAAGAGATTCACAGGAACGGAGCAATCGCCTTTGCAATTTATAATTATATCAGACATACGGGCGACACAAGCTATATGGCTGATTACGGACTTGAAGTCCTTATCGGCATATCCCGTTTCTGGAGCCAGAGAGCAACCTGGTCGGTTTATAAAAAGAAATATGTGATCCTTGGTGTTACAGGACCGAATGAATATGAAAACAATGTCAATAACAACTGGCACACCAACACACTGGCTGTCTGGACGTTATCCTATACAATCACCAGTCTTGAACTATTAAGGAAGGAGAACAGGGATAAATATAACAAGGTAGTCAGAAAAACAAATTTTGAATTCAAAAAAGAAACAGATCTCTGGAAGAAGGTGATAAAAAACATGTATCTGCCATATTACAAGTCAAAAAATGTATTCCTTCAGCAGGATGGTTTCCTTGACAAGGAGCTTATGCCGGCAGAAAGGATACCTGATGCTGAACGCCCGATAAACCAGAACTGGTCGTGGGACAGGATCCTGCGCTCCTGTTTCATAAAACAGGCTGACGTACTTCAGGGCATATATCTTTTTGAGGAGAAGTACGATACAGATACGATAAAACGTAATTTTGATTTTTATGAACCCATGACTGTTCATGAATCATCATTGTCAGCCTGTATACATTCAATTCTTGCCTCCAGGATCGGGAACATTGCAAAGGCCTATGAACTCTATCTCAGAACCGCCCGGCTCGATCTGGATGATTACAACAGGGAAGTTGCCGACGGTCTTCATATCACAAGCATGGCCGGAACATGGCTGGCAATTGTTGAGGGATTTGCCGGCATGCGGATCCTCGACAGCAGGATACTTGTAAATCCTCTGATACCGGATCAGTGGAATTCATATTCGTATCATGCAAGATTCAGGGGAGTACTTTTCGAACTAAAAGTTAATCATAAAACAGTAATTATAAAAAACCAGTCATCTAAGGCGCTGAAAATCATTATTTTTGGGAAAGAGCATAAGATTCCCGGGAAGGAATGGAAAGAGGTTAAAATAGTCAGAAAGTAAAATTTAAACCGAAAAACCATGGAAAAAATACTTGTAAGCCTGCTGACAATTGTTATGATAATAGCTCTTACTGTAGCAGGATGTTCATTCCTGGCTAAAAAGAAAGGGCTTAAGCCATTTTTCTCTGAAGTCGTACATCCGGAGTGGACCAAAGACATGGTTGTCTATGAAGTAAATGTAAGACAGTATACAGACGAGGGTACATTCGCAGCATTTGAAGAACATCTGCCCAGGCTGAAAGCTCTTGGAGTGGATGTTTTATGGTTCATGCCTACTTTTCCGATTGGTGTCAAGGGAAGAAAAGGCGAGCTGGGCAGCTATTATTCTGTAAAGGATTTTATGGATGTCAATCCGGAATTCGGCACAATTGAGGATCTGAAAAAGGTAATTGATAAAACCCATGAACTGGGAATGTATGTTCTGCTCGACTGGGTGCCGAACCATACTGCCTGGGACAACCATCTGACCATTGATCATCCGGAATGGTATGCAAAAGATTCGTCCGGTAATTTTACTCCGCCTGTCGGCACCGACTGGACTGATGTCATTCAGCTTGACTGGTCACAAAAAGGGCTTCAGGATTATATGATAGATGCTATGAAATATTGGGTCAACCTCGGTGTTGACGGCTTTCGCGTGGATCATCCGCACAATACCCCCAAAGAGTTCTGGGAGAGGTCGAAAGCTGAATTGAGTGAGATAAAGCCGGTACTGATGCTCGCGGAGCATGAAGGGCCGGATTATTTCATGGAGAAGGGCTTTGATATGAATTATGCATGGGAGTTGCATCACCTTATGAACAGGGTGGCACAGAGAAAAGACAGTGCTAATGCGATAATGAAATACTTTGAAAGGGAACAGGCAGTATATCCGCAGAATGTTTACCGGCTTATGTTCCTTACAAACCATGATGAAAATTCATGGGCAGGGACCATAGATTCACTTATGGGTGATGCCCAGCAGGCTTTTGCCACCCTCATATTCACTGCCCACGGTGTACCATTGATCTACAGCGGGCAGGAGACATGCCTTGACAAAAAACTGAAATTCTTTGTCAGGGATACCATTGACTGGGATGCATGCGACCTTACATCATTCTATTCGGATCTTATTAAGCTGAAGAAAGAAAACAAGGCTTTATGGAACGGTATTTCCGGAGGGTCCATGAACAAAATAAAGTCGAGCAGGAAAAACAAGATATTTTCATTCTACAGGGAGAAGGACGGCAACAGGGTTGTGATCTTTCTGAACCTGACAAAAAGAAATGTAACATTTAAACCGGATTTAAAAGGTCTTGAGGGTGATTACACTGATTATTTTACCGGAGAAAAAATCACATTGCCATTAAGTGTCAAGCATACACTTAATCCATGGGGATATAAGGTATTTGTGAAATAATGGCGCAAAGGTGCAACGGCGCAAAGGTACAACGGCAAGAAAAAGAGTGGAGAGGGCAAGAAGAGGAGGTGAGGTAAAATTACTCCGTGTAACTCGTATGTTAATATTTAATACTATGATAAAAATTTACAGATCATTTTCAGTTTTAGTGCTGATGGTAGCTGTCAGCACTATTGTTTCAGCTCAGAAGATTGAGCGTGTTGAACCGCCTTCATGGTTCACGGGGATGAAGGAAACTGGTTTACAGCTGATGGTCTATGGAAAAGAGATTGCCTCCTTCGATGTGATTGCTGATTATCCCGGTGTAAAAGTCACCACACTGGTCAAGACCGGAAATCCAAACTATCTTTTTGTCAACCTTGATATCAGTAACAGTGCGGTTCCCGGAATTGTAAAACTGACTTTCACACGAGGCAAACAGAACATTGTACATAATTATCCGCTTCTGGCAAAACCTTCGGAACCGGCAAGAGATTTCAATGCCTCGGATGTAATTTACCTGCTTATGCCTGACCGCTTTGCCAATGGTGATCCGGCAAATGACAATGTTGATGGAATGCTTGAAAAAGTCAGCAGGACTAACCCCAACGGCCGGCACGGTGGAGATCTTAAAGGAATTTATGAGCATCTGGATTATATAAAAGATCTTGGTGTCACAGGAATCTGGCTCAATCCGTTCCTTGAGAATAATCAGCCGGCTTTCTCTTATCATGGTTATTCAATCACAGACCTTTACCGTGTAGATCCTCGGTATGGACGCAATGAGGATTTCAAAAATCTGGTTTCAAAGGCACATAATATGGGGATAAAGCTGGTGATGGACATGATATTCAACCATATAGGATCAGGACACTGGTGGATGAAAGATCTGCCCTCGGATGACTGGATTCATCAGTTCAGCAAATTCACCCGTACCAATTACAGGGCATCAACCTATATGGATCCTTATGCTGCTAATAGCGATAAGGACCTTATGGAAAAAGGGTGGTTTGACAATACAATGCCTGACCTGAATCAGAGCAATCCGCTTGTTGAAACCTACCTGATCCAGAACAGCCTCTGGTGGATCGCCTGCTTCGGCATTGACGGAATCAGAATGGATACCTATTCTTATCCTGAAAAAAATATGATGTCAAGATGGGCTGAAAGAATTACTGACGAATTTCCGGGATTTTTTATAGTCGGGGAAGTGTGGTACCAGCAGGAAGCACTCACAGCATACTGGGCGCTTGACAAAGTAAACAGTGACGGATACCGGTCGAACCTTCCGTCTGTAACCGATTTCCCACTCTCCCTGGCAACCCACAGAGCTTTCAATGAACCTGATAACTGGACAGACGGATTAGCCAGGTTTTACCTGATCCTGTCACAGGATTTTCTTTATCCAGACCCTTTCCGCAATGTAATCTTCCTGGATAATCACGACCTTGCCAGGTTCTTTACCCAGACGGGTATGAGACTTGATATATATAAGATGGCTCTTTCATTTATACTTACCACAAGGGGTATTCCTCAGTTTTACTATGGTACTGAAATAGTAATGGAAGGTGATAAAAACCGTGGTGATGGATTTCTGAGAGCGGATTTTCCGGGTGGATGGCCCGGGGATAAAAAAAATGCTTTTACAGAAAATGGACTGACAGAAACCGAAAAAGAAGCTTCTGTTTTTACCAGGAAGATACTCAACTGGAGAAAAGACAAAGAGGTTATACACACCGGAAAACTGAAGCAGTTCATTCCTGAAAATGGTCTCTATGTTTATTTCCGGTATAATGAAAAGGAGA
>CAYWEQ010000017.1:11093-29353 GCA_964457185.1 uncultured Rikenellaceae bacterium | reverse complement strand
CAGCCGGCATGTCAACTTTCAATTACTCGCTTGTTTCGGTTGAGGATCAGAACAACTGTATTGCAACCTCGCTGACCGGAACGAAAAAGGCAGATGTTTACAGAGTTCCCGTCGCAGAGGCTGGTCCTGATGACGAAGTGTGCGGTCCTGAATATACTCTGGCTGCTATCCCGAGTGATGGAACAGGTACATGGATATTCCCTTCGGATGTGGTGGAATCGGTTGTAAGCGATCCGGCAGGCACGGTTAAAATTGATTCATCCTATAGCGAGGCATACAAAGAATACTGGTTTTACTGGAAGGAAGTAAACTGGCAATGTGAAGAGAAAGACTATGTAAAAATAAAGTTCTATAACCGCATTGAGGATATAAGCGCAGGATGCGATACAGTGTTATACTCTTTTGATTATATACTGGAGCTGAACGCTTGTCCGATAGAGTTCTTCGAAACAGGTAACTGGAGTGTAATTGCAGGTAATGGCGATTTTGATGATCCTTCAGCCATTTCAACTCTTGTCAGGAATATTTCAAAAGGGCTGAACACGTACAAATGGACAGTCACAAATGGAAAATGCCAGCGTGAAGCCCTGATCAATGTGGACGTTTATGATCTGTTGATCCCTGAAGGCTTTTCACCGAACAATGATCCGGAAGGGTATAACAATACCTTCATTATCAGCGGACTGGACCTCAGAAAAAAATTCGATGGGCAGGATTCAGTTCCATACCAGGTTGCGGAGCTGGCTATCGTAAACAGTGCGGGAACACAAGTCTTCTATACGACGAACAGAGATAACAGCGAATGGAAACACTGGGATGGCAAGAACTCAAAAGGAATAGATCTGCCTGAAGGGACATATTATTATATGCTTAAGATCACATCTGGTGACACGGGAGTGGTTTTCAAGAAGAGCGGATTCATAATACTTAAAAGATATTGATATTAATTAAACCACACATGACTTAAGATCATTCAGGACGACCAGGGAATAATGTACAGACTTAAAAATATAATTATTGCTATTATGTTCCTGATCCCTTGCAGGTCTTACGGACAGAGTGTTCCTGATTCTGCAAGGATCAGTCTTGGTTATCCTGTATACAGTCAGTATCTGCAAAACGGACTGGTGATCAATCCTGCTTACGCCGGCTCGCGTGAAGCCCTGAGCGCATTGTTATCATACCGGATACAATGGATGGGCACGCCGGGTGCACCTGTGCTTCAGTTGGTTTCGCTTCACTCCCCGATAAAGAACGAAAGGGTGGCTCTCGGGCTGCAGGCCCGGTTCATGCAGTATGGTGTTACAAAATCAACAAGTATTTATGCTGTTTATGCCTATCATATAAGGGTGGGTAATGGTAAACTGTCATTCGGCCTGAAAGCAGGCGCTGACCTGTCTGACACTGATTATACCGGATTACTTCTTACCAATGCAGGGGATCCTGTGTTTATGTCAGATGAAAAGCCTTATGTTCTTCCTAACGCCGGAGCAGGAATGTATTATTTCAGCAAAAGATTCTTCGCAGGTTTCTCGGTGCCCTCATTCCTGAGTTACAGGAAGACTGACCAGGGGACAACTCAGGCATACCATTCATTCAGTGAATATGATATCATTGCTTCTGCCGGAGGACTTATAACATTTTCACCTGCTTTCAAATTCAAACCTTCAGTACTGATTGATTATTCATTGCAGGAAACTAAGAAACTCACCCAGCTTGATATCAATGGTAATTTTATTATTGCCGACCTGGTATGGGTTGGCGGATCCTGGAGGACATCGGAAGAGGTTATTGTAGGTATCCTCCAGGTTCAGCCCACGCCCCAGCTGATGGTTGGTTTGTCATATGATTACCCTGCCGGAAGGATGAATTCCTATTCAAAAGGCTCAACAGAGTTTATTTTAAGATATGAGTTCGGATCCAAGGTAAGTGCTGCAAATCCGAGGTATTTTTAGATATATGCTGAAGAAGAACCTGTATATTATAATTTTCTTCCTGACACTATCCCCTGTGATGGTCAGTGCTCAGCAACCTTCTGTATACCAGGTTACAAGGATGTCTTTCAGTTCCGGTCCATACAGCGAGATCTCTCCTGTGATGGTAAACAACGGAGTCATTTTCTGCTCCGACCGCCGTACCACAGGAATCAGGAGCAGGACAACTTTTGAAGACAGGAGGCTCTATAATATATTCATTATCGAACGGAGGGATACTTCAGACTGGCGTAAACCGGTGGAAATAAAAAGTGAAAGAAGCTTTCTGTTCAATAACGGACCTTTGTGTCTCGCACCTGATGGCAGGACAGTTTATTTTACAAGTGAAGTTGAGACAGGTAAAGTGACAAAAAAGAAAAATTTTGTAAATCACAGTGGTATATTCATTGCGGATCTCTCGGGCACGATCCTGAGTTCGATGAGGCCTTTTCCTTATAATAACATTCAATATGAAGTGGGCCATCCGTCAGTCAGCAGTGATGGTAAATATCTTTTTTTCGCTTCCGACATGCCGGGCGGGCAGGGGGGATCGGATCTTTATTACTGCGAATGGATAAACGGACAGTGGAGCACGCCTGTGAACCTTGGTCCAAAAGTCAATTCATCAGCTTCTGAGAATTATCCTTTCATGCATCCTTCGGGGAGGCTGTACTTTTCATCAAACCGTCCCGGCGGAAAGGGGCGCCTGGATGTTTATTATACAATGCTTACAATGGGCAGCTGGGATACTCCTTCACTGTTGCCGGAACCGATAAACTCACCATCTGATGATTTTGCGTTCGTGGCTGATGATAACCTCCAGACAGGTTATTTCTCATCAAACCGTGGCAGTAGTGATGATATTTACAATTTTGCCTCAACGATCATCAGGAAATCATCATGTGAAACTCTGGTGCCAAATAATTACTGTTACGAATTTCTTGAAGAAAATGCAGTAAAATGGGATACTCTTCCGTTCCGTTATGAGTGGAAATTCGGAGACGGAGAGAGGGGGATAGGTGCAACTGTTGAACATTGCTATATGGGCCCCGGCCAGTACCTGGTGCAGCTTGATGTGGTGAATCTTATCACAAAGGAAGTAATGTACAATGAGAAGACATATAATCTGCTTGTTACGGATGTTGAACAGCCATATATATCATGTCCTGACCAGGGCGCAGTCGGGCAGAGGATGAGGTTCAGCGCCGACAGCACAAACCTGCCGGGATGGAACATTGACAGGTATTACTGGAATTTCGGGGATGAAACAATTGCAATTGGCAAGGAAGTTGATAAGACATATTTAAGGCCCGGGACCTATAACATTCAGCTTATAGTATCTACTGTACCGGAACCGGGAGGAGTTGTGAGGGAAGCATGTGTTTGTAAAAATATTATTATAATACGCTGACCCTGAGTTTGAAAATGCTAATTTTATAGCATAATGAAGTTTGATAAAAAGATATATACTCTGATTCTTTCACTCTGCCTGTCATGGTTATTACTGGCCCCGGGATTATACGGGCAACCGGTGCCGGGGAAAGATGAGAATATAACATTTCTGGTCACTTTCGGTAAACAGGGTGAAACGTCATGGGGAGACGATGATTTTTACCAGGTCTGGTTTTTTGCCATCCCCAGAGATTTCACACAGCAGTTTTATATCAGGATATTTGATCCAGATACTGGAGGAGAGCACGATGAAATCCAGGGAGAGTTTAACACAAGAAGCCTCTTTTCGGTTTATGGAGGACAGGGAGTTGATCCGGACAGGAATGAGGATTCAAAGGGATTGCACAACGGATTGAATTATAAAGGTGGCAACTTGCTGGCCTCAAGGGTTTTTGGAGGGGAGCCCAGGTATGACAATAAATATTTCACTTTCGGGCCGTTCAATCCTGCGGCAGGGGATTTCAATTCAAAATGGGGTTATATATTTAAGATCGTGTGTGAAGGGATAAGCGGAGATGACGGCAACCTTTACCGTTATTACCTGAGCCGTGATCCTGAAAATAATATACCTATTGAAGGCGCTAATGCCTTTACATATGAATATACATTCAGAATGTGGAACGACTTCAAAAGTGTTGCTCATATTTACCCGTATGTTGACACAGGAGTAATATATATAAGGCTAAGGGATTTTGACTGGGACAATGACGGACATATACTTGTAGTATCAAGATATAAACAGGGTATTGATGCTCCTATCTCTAATGAGGATGACTGGGCTGAATCAAGAATAGCGATTGAACCTCCGGAAGTGGGATCTTCACTCGACTTTCAGTTCCATAAAAGACAGGGAGAGCTGGTAAAGAACAACAATGTTGTGGTTACCCTGGAAAACCAGCGGGGAGATGCATTACAATTTTTCAGTTCACCCATCGGTGGTGTGCCGGTTTACCAGACAAGCATAGTGATCACTAAAGTAAAGCCTAAATAATAACCTGTAGCTGATATGAGATTCGGATCCAAGAGGGAAGTAATAATCACCGTGGGGTGCTTATTTTTATTTTCATACCTGAGCCCTGGTCAGACCTACAGGTTCAAGAACTATGGTACTGACAGCCATATCCCCAATGGTTTCATATATACACTGAACCAGGATAATAAAGGATATCTCTGGGTTGGCACGGGAGGAGGACTGGCAAAATTTGACGGATTCGACTTTTATAATATCTCCTTTCCTGATTCTGCCGTGGGGCGTTATTCGACAGCAAGCCTGAAAGATATGACCGGAACTCTGTGGTTTGGGTGCAATGACGGATCGGTTCATTATACAGAAGATAACAGTCTGAAATCCCTTGGCTTGTCAAATACCAGGGAAATAAGCGCTCTGCTTGAAGGACCTGACGGATTTATTTATATTATTCCGAAGGGAGAATCAATTTTCAGAGTAAAACCCGGTCAGCCTGATAAGGTGACAACATATAAAATCCCGGGAGACCAAATTCCCTTCTCAGCATCTTTTACAAATACAGGCTATATTCTGTTAGGTACCCAGGGAAGTATTCTTAAATGCAGAATTGACAACGAATCATTGACCATTCTCAGTTCGATCGAGATATTTGACTATTCAACCATCTTCGCAATATATAAATTAAAGGAGCAGGACAGTTATTTAATAGGCACAGAAGGCAATGGATTATTCCATCTTACCCTGTCGGATGATGGAGACATCCTGACACGCTTCAGCGGACATCCTGAACTCGATTACCTGACTATACAGTCAATAACTGAGGATTCGGATGATTATCTATGGATCTCAACCTATGAAACCGGGATACTTCAGATTCACCTCTCTTCAGATGGTAAAACCATCGAATCCCTCAGGTTCTTTAACAGAGATTCCGGTCTTCCGGGCAACAATATACAACTGGTGTTCCAGGATATGGAAAAAAATTACTGGATCGGACTATTCGGTGACGGTCTTTCACTTCTTAATTCCACTGCTTTCAGCTTTTATTCACCGGGTCTTACACCCGAAACCAATAACATAATCTATGTCAACCAGGTAAATGATGATTACTTTCTTGGAACACCAACCGGGTATTATCTCTTTGACATAAGTAATAACAGGGTAAAGTCGTTCACTGACCTGATGCAGCGAACCGGGAAAAATGAAATATCATCATATTTTGTTGATTATGATGAAAATATATGGATTGGGACAAGGGGAGGAGGCCTTTTTATAAGAAATGCCTCAGGAAACCTGAGACAGTTTTACCGCTCGGGTGATTCGGGAAAGGATTATATAATGGATATCGCCGTTGACGGAAACTATATCTGGATGGGAACTCTCAACGGCGTGGTAATACTTAACAGAAACAACGGATCTGAAAAAAATACATATGATATTAACAACGGATTGCCGCATAACAGCATTAATCAGGTCTTCCTGAACCATGAAGGAAATGCAGCCATTGCCACAAAAACAGACAGGCTCTACCTTATCAATGCCGAGCAAGGCATTATTCAGGGCAATGCAGTATTGTACGGGACGGTTATGAATGAAGTTTCCTCATTCTGTCAGACTAAGGAAGGAGATATATGGGCGGCAACAAAAGGAAACGGAGTTTTTGAGTTTTATGGCGATTCAATAAGATCCTTTTCAAGAACAGAAATGCTTATGTCGGATTATTGCTACAGCATCCTTGCCGATTCCGATAACAGGATATGGATAGGCCATGACAGGGGCTTTTCAAGATATAACAGGAATACCGGCATAATGCGGACCTATGGAACCGATTATGCTCAGGGCGGTATTTGCAATACTGGCGGAATGTATGAATCACCTGACGGCAAAGTGCTTATAGGTACAACACAGGGATTAATAGTCTACGACAGGCAGAAAGATAAAAAGATAAATATAGCACCTCATAACAATGTTAATTTTATAACAATAAATGATATAAGATACCCGTACAGGCAATCCTACTCACTTCCTTACAGTAAAAGATATAGTGTGCGGGTCAATTACGTGGGAATTAATTTCAGCGATCCTGATAAAGTATATTACCAGACCCGGCTTGTCAATTATGACGATGACTGGTCAAAAGTTACAACTGAAAGAGAGGTTCCCTATTCCCTCAGCGACGGCCGTTACCAGTTCAATCTTATCTCAATCAATGAAAGCGGATTATCACAGGATACACCGGTGACCTTTAATATTAGCATTAAGAAACCCTTCTGGAGAACATGGTGGTTTATCCTCATATCACTTGGTATAATGTCGGGTATAATAGTCATTATAGTGAGGCAGAGGGAAAAAGCCCAGAAAAAAATCCAGATCTATCTTGAGAAAGAGCTTGAGGCCAGGACCAGCGTAATGATGAAGCAGAAAACGGAGATAGAACTTCAGAATCTTGAAATCACTGACAGTATCAACTATGCAAAAAGGATCCAGACGAGCATACTCCCTGACTTTAACAAGATGAAGGAAACCTTTAAGGAGTCATTTATAATATTCCGTCCGCGTGATATTGTAAGCGGTGATTTCTACTGGTTCGAAAAATTTGACGATAACTGCTTCATACTCGTTTGCGCTGATTCCACAGGGCATGGAGTACCGGGTGCTTTCATGTCAATGATAGGATCAACCCTTTTACAGGATATTGTCTCACGCCAGAGGATTTCAAAACCATCACAGGTGATTACATTGCTTGATAAGCAGATCTTCTCGACTCTTAATCAGAATGTGGAACTGGGCGTTTCAAACGACGGAATGGACCTCGTGGTCTGTGAAATAAACGTAAATACTCGGCATATAAGGTTTGCATCCGCAATGCGGCCCGTAATTATTGTCCTGGGCGGAGAACCTTATTATATTAAAGGCAACAGATCATCGGTCGGGGGGGAATCGGTTATTGAGAAATATTTTGATGATCAGGAATATTACCTGAGTAAGGGAGATACGATCTACATGTTCTCTGACGGGCTCCCTGATCAGTTTGGCGGAGTAGACGGGAAAAAGATGAAAATAGCAAGACTGAAGAAACTCATTGAAGATGTTGCTGACCTGTCAATGGATAGTCAGAAAGAGGTCATTTTAAAATTCTATGACGCCTGGAAAGGCACACATGACCAGGTAGATGATATCCTGCTTATTGGAATAAGGCTTTAATTTATTCCCTGTCAGTAAACTCCGTTAATGGATAAAGGGATCTCGGATGTTACTGCTGTATTGCTGAAATTTTCAGCCCTGTCTTTCAGATAAAATTCATACATAATAGTGTCGTTATTCTGAGGAAGGTAGAATAGATAGATGAAGGTTATGGAAATGGTTCCTTTCAGGATTTTATTCTGACCTTCTCTTTTCATGTAGGGTATTCTGTATGAAGATGGTTTCATGGGATCATTTTCAGGAACCTCAGTCATCTCTCCGCCCGTTTTCCTGTAAAGAGTAAAGAACAGGTTCGTGGTGTCAAGTCCTGTTTCTTCAGGGGATTCAATCCCAACATTCCCGTCACCGTCCTCAAAATAAAATTTAAGCCTTCCTCCTTTACATTCATTTCCGAGAATATCAGTTGTATCAAAGACAGCAAAATTCCTGTATTCAATATATGGTTCAGGCGGAAGCTGCTCTATCCTGTTGCATGATCCCGAAAGTATGATAACTATCAATGGCAATAAGAACCTGTTTATTATCATGATTTCCTTTATACTAACCTGTTTTTGCACAAAAACCACACCAAATTTGGTTATTTTTTTCTGAAAAATATCCTGACCGGAATCCCGGTAAATATATAATTTTCTCTTAGCCTGTTTTCAACAAACCTCCTGTAGGGCTCTTTAATATACTGAGGAAGATTGCAGAAAAATGCAAATGAGGGAATGGAAGTCGGAAGTTGTGTCGCATATTTGATCCTGACATGCTTTCCTTTCAATGATGGCGGAGGATTTTTCCTGATAATTTCAAGCATTACCTCATTAAGTTCAGATGTAGGGATCTTCCTGTTCCTGTTATTGTTGACAATCTCAATTGCATCAAGTACTTTGTATATTCTTTGCTTGTTGACAGCCGAAATAAACAGGATATCATAATCAGTGAACGGAGCTGTTTTTCCCCTTATTTCTCTTTCAAAGGATTTTGCCGTATTGTTGTCTTTTTCAACAAGATCCCATTTATTGACCAATATTATCAATCCCTTGTTGTTATTCAGGATAAGCGACATTATATTAAGGTCCTGGGCTTCCACACCCCGTGTCCCATCGATAAGAAGGAGACATATATCGGAATTTTCAATTGTTCTTATGGCTCTCATTACCGAATAGAATTCTATATCCTCGCTGACCTTTGACTTCTTTCTTAATCCGGCTGTATCGACAAGAAAAAAATCATGATGGTATTTATTATACCTGGTATAAATTGAGTCACGGGTTGTTCCCGGTAAAGGAGTGACTATATTTCTTTCTTCACCGAGAAGAGAGTTGACCAGTGAAGATTTGCCTACATTCGGTCGTCCCACAATGGCTATCCGCGGAAGCCCGGGGAATATATCCGACGCCTGTCCCGGAAGATTCTTTACTACTGCATCGAGCAGATCGCCTGTACCGCTGCCATTGATTGAACTGACGGTGAAGAAATCGCCAAGACCAAGGGAATAAAACTCAGTGGCATCAAGCATCCGTTCTGAATTATCAACCTTGTTGACAACAAGGATGACCTTTTTCCCGGATCTCCTCAGCAGATCAGCCACAGAAGTATCAAGATCGTGAACGCCGGTTGTAACATCCACCATGAACATTATAAGATCAGATTCTTCAATTGCCAGCAGTACCTGTTTGTTTATTTCCTCCTCGAAAATATCTGCGGAGCTCTCAACATACCCGCCGGTGTCAATAACTGAAAAATCAATGCCGTTCCAGTTGCAGATGCCATAATTGCGGTCACGTGTTACGCCACTTATCTCGTCGACTATGGCTTCACGGGAACCGATGAGCCTGTTGAACAAAGTTGATTTGCCCACATTCGGTCTTCCTATTATTGCTACTATCATGCTCATGTCCCTTTATGATCTTTTCAGCGGTATCCGAATTTTTTAAGCATGGCCGGCTTTTCCCGCCAGTCTTTTGTCACCTTCACATACAATTCAAGGAATATTTTCTTTCCGAAAAAACTTTCCATATCATGTCTTGCCTCGGTACCTGTTTTCTTAAGCATTGCACCTTTGTGTCCGATCAGGATACCTTTCTGACTGTCGCGTGCAACATGGATCAGTGCCCTGATCCTTATTATTTTTGGTTCTTCCTTAAAGCTTTCAATTTCTACTTCAACGGAATATGGGACCTCTTTCTTATAGTTCAGCAGAATTTTTTCCCGAAGTATCTCTGAGGCGAAGAAACGTTCATATTTGTCGGTGAGCTGATCTTTCGGGAAAAATGGTTCTCCCTCCGGAAGCCTGCTCAATATTGCATTCAGAAGAGTATCAAGGTTGAATTTGTTCAGTCCCGATACAGGTATTACCGGCGATCCGGGAAACATTTCCTCCCAAAATCCGGTTATTCTTCCAAGGTCGTCCTGGTTTGAAAGGTCGATTTTATTCACGGCAACAATTACCGGGATGCCTGATCCTCGTATTTTCCCGGCATACTCCCTTTCAGCGTAAGGATTTTCTTTTACATCAGCAACATAAAGGATCACATCGGCGTCTGAAAGGGCGATTTTTACAAAGCTCATCATTGCTTTCTGCAGCGTATATTTCGGGCTTATTATACCAGGTGTGTCAGAGTAGACTATCTGGAAATCATTACCATTGACGATACCCATGATTCGATGCCTGGTGGTCTGCGCCTTCGAGGTGATTATCGAAAGCTTCTCTCCAACGAGTGCATTCATAATTGTCGATTTTCCGACGTTGGGATTGCCAAGTATGTTTACAAAACCTGACCTGTGATTCATGATATGATGTTAAAAGATGCCGCGTTTAAGCATGGAGATCTCCTTAGGGGTGAGGAACCGCCATTTGCCCCTGGGCAGATTTTTCTTTGTAAGCCCTGCAAAATATACCCTGTCAAGTTTCTTAACCTTGTATCCCAGCGACTCAAACATCCTTCTGACAATCCTGTTCTGCCCTGAGTGGAGCTCAATACCGATCTGTGTCCTGTCGTCCTGATCAGCATATGATACTGCATCTGCAACAACAAATCCGTCATCAAGTTCAATCCCTTCAGAAATACGGAAAAGGTCCTCCCTCGATACACTTTTGTCAAGAAAGACATGATAGATCTTTTTCCTGTTGTATTTCGGGTGTGTCAGCTTGCCTGTCAGATCACCGTCATTTGTAAGCAGAAGCACTCCCGTGGTAGATTTATCCAGCCTTCCGACCGGGTACACTCTTTCCGGGCAGGCATCCCCGATCAGATCAAGCACGGTAAGCCCGGCATGAGGATCCTCAACTGTTGTAACATATCCTTTGGGCTTGTTCATAAGGATATAGACTTTCTTCTCAGCTGACAACCTCCTGCCTTTATATTTTACATCATCATTGTACGTCACCTTTGTGCCGAGATCAGTAATTTTATTTCCGTTAACGGTAATAAGTCCCTTCCGGATGATCTCATCAGCTTCCCTGCGGGAGCAAACGCCGCTGTTGGCAATGAACCTGTTAAGCCTTATCGGCTCCGGCCCTTTTTTACCTGATCCCGTCCCTCCCATTTTGTAATTTTAGCAGGGTGCAAAGGTACAATTATTTGGCAATTTATGATTTGATGTTTTTTTCGCACCTTTGTGGTTCTGAAAAAGAATGAAATGCCGTTGATTAAATCAATTTCAGGAATCAGGGGTACGATAGGAGGCAAACCCGGAGAAAGCCTGACCCCTGTCGATATCATTAAGTTCACTGCTGCTTTTGGTTCCCTGGTAAAAATGAAAAGTAAAGACAGCCCGGCTTCGATTATTGTGGGCCGGGATGCCAGGAAGTCGGGACCAATGGTCAGAAGCCTGGTAATAACCACCTTGCGTAGTATGGGGATCAATATTACTGACCTTGGAATGGTACCCACACCGACAGTTGAAATAGCTGTGACAGGAAAAAGAGCCGGAGGAGGTATTGTTATAACTGCGAGTCATAATCCTGCACAATGGAATGCCCTGAAACTTTTGAACGAAAAGGGGGAATTCCTTTCAGCCGCTGACGGCGAAGAATTATTGAAGCTTGCAGCATCAGAGCAGTTTGAGTTTGTTCCTTCAGGTTCTGAAGGCTCACTTGTCAACGATGATTCCTGGAGGCAAAAGCATATAAACAAGATACTGAACCTTGATCTTGTCGATACTGATACAATACGTAAAGCCGGGTTCACCATTGCTGTTGACTGTATCAATTCAGTTGGCGGAATGATCGTTCCTCAGCTGCTGGATGCTCTTGGGGTAAGGAAAATAACCGGGCTGAATCTGGTCCCGGACGGTAATTTTGCGCATAATCCGGAACCTCTTCCCGAGAATCTGAAGGATATTTCGGAGCTTGTTATAAAGGAAAAAGCTGATCTGGGCTTTGTTGTTGATCCTGATGTGGACAGGCTGGCTGTCATCTGTGAAAATGGCTCAATGTTCGGCGAGGAATATACGCTTGTTGCAGTATCTGATTATATCCTCAGCCATACTCCCGGCAGTACGGTCTCGAATGTCTCTTCCACAAGAGCGTTAAAAGATATCACGGAAAAATATGGCTGCACTTATTATTCATCTGCAGTGGGAGAAGTAAACGTTGTTGAGGAGATGAAAAGAAGAGGAGCAGTCGTTGGAGGTGAAGGTAACGGAGGAGTTATTTACCCTGTACTGCACTATGGACGTGATGCCCTTGCAGGCATTGCCCTTTTCCTGACACATCTTTCAAAAAGCAGGATGAAATGCTCTGAGCTTCGGAGACAATATCCCGATTACATTATAGCCAAGAAAAGAATAGCGCTTGATACCGGGACGGACTTTAGTATTATTCTTGATGCCGTAAGGAAAGAATTCCCTGACCGGGAGGTTGATGAAAGGGACGGTATGAGAATTGAATATCCTTACGGCTGGGTTCAGATAAGGAAGTCAAACACAGAGCCGATAATGCGGATCTATGCCGAAGGCCGGACACTCCAGGAGGCTGAGGACCTGGCCGGGAAAGTCATTTCAATTGTTAATAAAATCTAAAACTAATTCATTTTTTCCGCGGATCAGGAATAAACTCACCCTTACAGGTGTCTTTAAATGGTGAAGAGAGAAATATTTGATGTTAAATATTGTTAATGAATATTATTAAGAAATCTCTTTTAGATAATTTTGCGACGATTTTTTTGGTATTATATAAGTAAAATATATTATGAAGAAAACAATTATCATTACAGCTATAGTTGTAGTTGTTGCGATCATCGTAGCGGTTATGATCAACAAGGCAGCTTCAAAGAAAGATCTGGCAAATCTTTACGTTGAAGCACAGAGAGGCCAATTCGATATAATCGTTATAACAACAGGCGAACTGCAGGCTGAGAATTCAACCGATATTACCGGCCCTGAGTTTGCACAGAGCAGAATGATCAGGGCAATGGATATCAAGATCCAGGATCTTGTGCCTGAAGGAACTGAGGTAAAGGAAGGTGATTATGTTGCAACCCTTGACAGGACATCATTTGACAACAGTCTGAAGGATGAACTGGAGAGGCTTACGACATACGAAACCAACCTGGAGGTTAAGATCCTTGATACTGCTGTTACACTCAGCAACCTGAGAGATAATATCAAGAACCTGAGATTTGCCGTTGAAGAGGCAAATATCACTCTTCAGGAGTCAAAATATGAGCCTCCGACGACCATCCGCCAGGCTGAAATAGCCGTTGATAAAGCCAACCGTTCTCTTGAGCAGTCAATCAGGGGTTATGAGCTGAAAGTTGAACAGGCACGTTCAGATATGAGAACCATCAAAAACCAGCTGACCGAACAGCGTCAGAGGGTTGCTGACCTGCAGACAGTTCTTTCAAAATTCATTATCACAGCACCGTCGTCGGGTATGGTAATTTATAAGAGAGACAGGTCAGGGGCAAAAAGAAAAGTCGGATCATCGGTAAGCCCGTGGGACAACGTTGTTGCAACTCTGCCGGATATGACAAGCATGATATCAAAAACCTATGTGAATGAAATCGATGTCAGCAAGGTCAAAACTAACCAGAAAGTTGAAATAATTGTTGATGCATTTCCCGAAAAGAAATACACCGGGACGGTAACCAGCGTTGCCAATATCGGGGAACAGCTTCCCAATGCTGATGCCAAAGTATTTGAAGTGTTTATTAAGGTTGAGGGCACAGACCTGATATTGAGACCATCAATGACAACAGGCAACAAGATCATCACGAAAACAATCAGTGATGTCACTTACATCCCGCTTGAAAGTGTGATGACCGGAGCCGATTCAATTCCTTTTGTTTATCTGAAGAATGGCACAAAACAAATTGTGGTCCTTGGTGAATCAAATGAGAATAATGTGGTTGCTGAACAGGGTATTGAACCGGGGACACAGATATATCTTAATGCACCTGAGGAACCTGAAAAATTCAACAAACTTGCAGGCACGGAGCTGATAGAAATAATCAAGCAGAAAGAAAAGGAAAAGAAAGAGGCTGAAAAGAGAGCTAATATGGAAGCGCAGAGAGGTTTTGGAGGAGGATCAGGGCAGGGGATGATGGAGATGACACCTGAGATGAGGCAGCAATTCCAGAATATGAGAGGAAATATGCCGCCCGGACAGGGCAGACCAACGGATACAGCAGCAATGCGCAGGTTCCAGCAGATGCGTGGTAATATACCACAGGGAGGCCAAAGAGATACTGCTGCAATGCGCAGGTTCCAGCAGAACAGGCAGAGTCAGGAACAAGCCCGGCCGACACAGCAGCCGCAGCAGACACCGTAAACCACAGTTAACATATAATTTAAACAGGGAATACAATGTTCAAGTTTATCTTCAGATATTTCCACGACATCGAGATTGCTGTTGAATCTATAATATCTAACAAGCTGAAATCAATGCTTACGGCACTCGGGATCATTTTCGGAGTTGCTGCTGTAATTGCAATGCTTGCAATAGGCAAGGGAGCAAAACAGGAGATAATGGAGCAGATGAAAATGGTCGGGGTCAACAATATCCTCATAAATCCTATTGTTCAGGATCAGTCAACTTCCAGCGATGAAGGCGAAAAACAGACAAAAAAATTCTCGAGAGGCTTAAGTATGCTTGATGTTGATGCAATCCGCGAGACAATTCCATCAGTGAAGAGAATAAGCCCTGAGATTTCATTTAACTCAACAGCTATGATGAGCGGAGTAAAATACACCGCAAAGCTCGTCGGCGTCTCGAATGATTATTTTCACCTGTACAACCTGCCTCTGACATCAGGTGCATTTTTCAATTCTTATCAGGAAGAGAACGGAATACAGGTTTGTATTATCGGAGCCAATATCAGGGCGAAATTCTTCAGCCAGGTTGATCCTATAGGACAATATATTAAATTTAACGGTATCTGGCTCAAAGTGATAGGGGTTCTTCAGAAGACTACTGTCAGCCTGACAGGCTTCGAGGAAAAAGGAGTAAATGTATATAACGACAATATCTATATCCCTATCCAGACTATGCTTCTAAGGTATCAAAACAGGGCTCTCGTGAATACCAAACTGGTGTCGGAAGCCTCTACCAACGTGATGGTATTTGGAGGACCGGGAGGTCGCGGCGGAGGTATGGGAAGAATAATCGTGAGCAGCTCAGATGCAAGTTCTGATGTTGAGACCAACTATAACCAGCTTGACAGGATTGTAGTGCAGGTTAATGAAACAGAACAGATTAATGCTACAACAGAGATATTGAGCCGGATGCTGATGCGCCGTCACACCACTGTAAAGGATTTTGAAATAACTGTCCCTGAATTGCTTCTTAAACAGCAGCAAAGAACAAAAGATATATTCAATATCGTTCTCGGGGCTATCGCCAGCATTTCCCTGATAGTGGGAGGTATCGGCATTATGAACATAATGTTCGCTTCCGTCATGGAAAGAATAAAGGAGATAGGAACGAGAATGGCTATCGGAGCAAAAAAAATGGATATCGTTGTTCAGTTTCTTTCGGAAGCAGTTCTCATAAGCTTATCAGGCGGTTTTATAGGAATCTTTCTTGGAGTTATTATGGCAAAACTGATAGAACAGATTGCCGGGATCATGACTATTGTCTCCTTTTTCTCGGTGTTCATCTCCTTCGGAGTATCAGCAGCAGTAGGAGTGATATTTGGCTATTCACCTGCCAAGCGCGCATCAGAAAAAGATCCGATAGAATCATTAAGATATGAATAAAATATTAATAATGAAGAAATTACTACTACTTTCCATCGTCGCATCTTTCCTTTTTCCTATACAGAAGATTAATGCACAGGAGCTGAAGAAGCTTACATTTGAAGAAGTGATCAGACTTGCCGAAGAACAATCACCAAATGCCCTGATTGCAAAGCACAGGTTCCGGGCCAGTTACTGGCAATACAGAACATTTGTTGCCCAATACCGGCCATCACTGACACTTACAGGGTCGACACCCGACTACAGCACTGCCTACAGCAGGGTATGGAACTCAAATACCGAGCAGTATGATTATATATCAACAAACATACTTCAGACAATTGGTTCACTCTCACTTGCACAGAATATAGGTCTGACAGGCGGCTCACTCTCACTGCAATCTGACCTGACTCTTGAGAATGACTTTGAAAATGATCAGCACAAATATATAACTGCCCCGTTAAGCATCAGGCTAATGCAGCCTTTGTTCCGGTACAACGAACTGAAGTGGGAGAAGAAAACAGAGCCTTTGAGATATGAATCAGCCAAGAAGGCCTTTCTGGGAAACATGGAAGCTGTTCATATGCAGGCCGTTCAGTACTTCTTTTCACTTTCTCTTGCCCAGATAAATAAACAGATCGCGGAAATGAACTACCTGAATGCCGATACTTTGTGGAGGATGGCACAGGGGCGTTATAACCTGGGAACAATTGCAGAAGATGAACTTCTCCAGATGCAGCTCTCCTGGCTTAACTCCGAAACATCAAGGAAACAGGCCGAGATGAACCTCAGGGACAGAGAGATCCGCCTCAGATCATTCCTCGGATTCAACGAGACTGTAAGACTTGAACTTATACTCCCCAATAAGATTCCTGACTTACAGATAGATGCCCAGGAAGTTCTTGAACTCGCACATGTAAATAATCCGGAGATACTTAATCAGCAGCTTACCCTGCTTACTGCACAAAGCAGTGTTGCACAGGCCAAAGCAGAGAAGGGCCTTAATGCAAACCTTACAGCTTCTTTCGGATTACGCGACCAGGATCCGGTTTTCTCCAGTGCATACTCACAATCAAATCAACAACAGACCATCAGGCTGGGGATAACCCTTCCAATACTTGACTGGGGCCTTGGTCAGGGAAGATACCGGATGGCGCAGTCGAGCCTTGAACTGGCACAGGTACAGTCGCAGCAGGCACTTGTTGACTTTGATCAGAATCTTCTTCTCGATGTTGAACAATTTAACCTGCAGGCAGAACAGGTTGCCATTGCTGCCAAATCCGATACCGTCGCGGCAAAAATGTATGAAGTCACCAAACAAAGATTCCTGATCGGAAAAATAGCAGTCCTTGAACTTAATAATGCTGATACCAAAAAAGACGAAAACAAAAGAGCCTATGTGATGGCATTGCAGAATTACTGGAATTATTTTTTCAATATCCGCAGTCTTTCACTTTATGATTTTATCAACAGGAAACCACTGGAATCAGATTATGAAAAGCTGATACAATAAGCAATAACGGAATAGAGGTAATAGGGCTGGATAATGAATATTCAGCCTTTTTTTATCTAAAAATTTAATATATTTGCGCCTCAATAAGAAAGTATCATAAATTTTTACGGAATAATTCAAAAAAGATACAAATGCAGAACAAAGCAGCTATTATCATTCTTGCAATTGCATTGGCGCTGGTATCTGTCTATCAGCTTTCATTTTCTTTTGCAACCTACAAGGTGAAGAAGGATGCCAGGGAATTTGCACAGGGCAACCTCGTTAAGGAGAACCATTATATTGATTCTGTTTCAGCCCTGACAGAAGATGAATGGAGTTTCCTGGGCTATTCATTCAAGGATTGCCAGAAAAGGGAAATTAACCTGGGGCTGGACCTTAAAGGAGGAATGGACGTCATTATGGAGGTTTCTGTTGAGGACATTCTTAAAGCCCTTTCCAATTACAGCACCGATAAGACATTCATGGATGCTCTTGCCAGGGCAAAACAAAATCAACAGCAAAGCCAGCTTGACTTCCTGACACTTTTCGGCAGGGCATTCCAGGAAGTAGATCCCAATGCAAAGCTTGCTGCTATCTTCGGAACAGTTGAACTTCGTAACAGGATCAACTTCAATTCGACAAATGAAGAGGTGCTCGGGGTTCTCGATGATGAGGTTACCAGCGCAATTGATAATGCATTCAACATACTCAGGACCAGGATTGACCGTTTTGGCGTTGTTCAGCCCAATATCACCCAGCTGGCCACAAAAGGCCGTATCCTTATTTCTCTGCCGGGGCAGACAGATCCTCAGAGAGTTCGTGAATTGCTACAGGGAACTGCAAACCTTGAATTCTGGGAAACTTATGAAAATGGTGAGATAATAGGCTATCTGTCTGCAGCGAACAACCTTCTTAAGGAAATCCTGGATAGTGAAAGCAAGAGTGTAGTAACACCTGCTGAGGGGACTTCAGAAATTGCTGCAGCCGATACAACAAAAAAAGAAGA
>CAYWEQ010000017.1:6058-10993 GCA_964457185.1 uncultured Rikenellaceae bacterium | reverse complement strand
ACCCGCGATGGACGCCCGCCTCTTGGGGGAGAAGTGATAACCGGGGCAAGACCATCTTCAGGAATAACCGGATCGGAAGTAAAGGTTGACTTCACCATGAATGCTGAAGGAGCAAAGACATGGCAGAGGATGACACGGGAAAATATTGACCGCTGTATCGCTGTAGTTCTTGACGGTTATGTGAGGTCTAATCCCAGGGTGCAGAATGAAATTACCGGCGGCAGTACTGAAATCACAGGTGATTTTACCATCGAAGAAGCTGACGACCTGGCAAATATCCTTAAATCAGGAAAACTACCTGCACCGGCAAGAATAATTTCTGATACCATTATAGGACCGACACTTGGAAAGGAAGCAATCAGAGCCGGTATGATCTCATTCATTATTGCCTTTTTTATCGTTCTGTCGTATATGTTGTTTTATTACAGCACGAGCGCAGGCAGTATTGCAGATGTTGCACTGGTCGGGAACGTTTTCCTGATATTCGGTGTTTCTGCATCGCTCGGCGCCGTTCTTACACTCCCGGGTATAGCAGGTATCGTGCTTACTATGGGTATGTCGGTCGACGCAAATGTCCTGATTTATGAGCGAATCCGGGAAGAATTGAGAGCCGGGAAGGGCATCAAGCTGGCAATAGCTGATGGCTACAAGGGAGCTCTCTCTGCCATTCTTGACTCAAATATCACCACCCTGCTTACAGGTATTGTGCTTTATATTTTCGGAACAGGACCGATTAAAGGATTTGCGACGACTCTTGTCATCGGTATCTTCACATCTTTGTTCTGTGCGATTTACATTACGAGGCTCATTTATGAGTGGATGCTTAAGCGGAATGCCAAACTGAGTTTTTCCATAAAGATCACGTCCAACATTCTGAAAAATACGCATATCGATTTCATGGGTAAAAGAAAGATATTCTATGCAGTATCTATAGCTATTACGATAATTGGCATAGCTTCATTGTTTGTACGTGGATTAAACCAGGGCATAGATTTCACCGGGGGCAGGTCATATATTGTAAGATTTGATAACAGTGTAAAAACTGCCGATGTGGCCGAAAGGCTTGCTGTCAAATTTGGCGATGCCCCCCAGGTGGTAACCTTCGGAAGTGATAACCAGGTAAGGATCATCACGAAATATAAGATCAATGAGACCGGTGTTGATGATGAAATTGAAACAGCCCTGTATGATGGACTCAGAGATATGGCTGATCCGGGAGTCACCAAAGAGCAGTTCCTCACCGATTACAGGATCAGTTCTGAAACCGTGGGGCCAACTGTAGCAGCCGATATTAAAAGAAAGGCAGTATGGGCTGTCGGACTTTCGCTGGTTATTATGTTCATCTATATATTCATGAGATTCAGGAACTGGCAATACGGATTGGGCGCAATTGTTGCAGTTGCTCATGACGTGATGATTGTAATAGGAATTTATTCTCTCTTGTGGGGAATATTGCCCTTTACAATGGAAATTGATCAATCATTTATTGCGGCTATATTGACAGTTATAGGTTATTCCGTCAACGACTCGGTCGTAGTTTTTGACAGGGTCAGGGAATTTCTTCCTCTTCACCGGAAACGTCCTACAAAGGAGGTTCTGAATATGGCATTGAATGATACCCTCAGCCGGACACTTAATACAGGTGTAACCTCAATACTTGTGCTTACTGCAATGTTCTTCTTTGGAGGAGCAACGATCAGAGGATTCCTTTTTGCAATGGTAATCGGGATTATCGTTGGAACCTATTCTTCAATTTTCGTTGCAACAGCCGTTGTTTATGATACGTCATCAAAGAAAGGATTGAAATTCTGACATTTAACGGATAATTGTTTTGAATTTATATTTTGTCGGGACGTTCCGTGGAACGTCCCTATTATTTTTCTAATTTTGCATCTGGAAGGAAATATACGGGATATATGAGCGGACAGGAGATATTTGTGATTCTTATTGTTGTCCTTATTCTTTTCGGAGCTGATAAGCTGCCGGGTCTGGCTAAAAGTATCGGGAAGAGTATGCGCGAGTTTAAAAAAGCTACTGACGATATCAAAAAGGAATTTGAAGAGAGTACAAGGGAGATCAGGAACGATCTTAATGATGTGTCACAAACGATAAGTAAAGACGTTACAGATTTTTCGGATAACCTTACGAGAGAAGTGAATGATGTGTCAGACAATATTCAGAAAGATATAAATGAAGTAAGCGATAATATCCGGAAAGATGTAAATGAAGTTACTGATGACCTCAGGAAAGATGTAAACGAAGTTACCGATGACCTCCGGAAAGATGCCGGCGAGGTTGCTGAAAATATCAACAATGATTAAAACAACAGGTATAACCAAGTCATACGGAGATCTGAAAGTCCTTAAAGGCATTGATATCGAAATCAGGGATAAAGAAGTTATTGCAATAGTCGGGGCAAGCGGCGCCGGCAAGACAACACTGCTTCAGATAATAGGTACTCTTGATAAGCCAGACAGAGGAACCATCCATTACGACGGAACTGATATTAGCCTCATGAAGGGACGTTCACTTGCATCTTTCAGGAACAGCAATATAGGTTTTGTTTTCCAGTTCCACCAGCTTCTGCCTGAATTCACTGCCCTTGAGAATGTATGTATCCCTGCCTATATTGCCGGGAAAAGCAAAGCCGAAGCTGAAGCAAAAGCCTCTGAACTGCTGGGATTTCTCAATCTGACCGACAGGCTTGAACATAAACCATCGGAACTGAGCGGTGGTGAACAGCAGCGGGTTGCAGTGGCACGTGCGCTGGTAAACAATCCTTCAGTCATCCTTGCTGATGAACCTTCAGGCAATCTGGATTCAGAAAATAAAAACGAACTTCACAAGCTTTTCTTCAGACTCCGTGATACTTTCGGACAAACCATAGTAATTGTAACTCACGACAGACAGCTTGCAAATATGTCGGACCGCATATTGCAGATAAAAGACGGACTAATTATCAATGGGTCGTAAGCTGTCATACAATGGCATTCCTGCCGGTGAAATGAAAATATTCCTTGAGGAAAAATACCTTCAGTATAATAACCCTTCTTTCATCGCCTGCGATCCTATCTCAATTCCTCACTCATTTACTGAATTGCACGACAGGGAAATTTCAGGGTTCCTGACTGCAGCCATAGCCTGGGGACGGCGTGACCTGATACTGCGAAGTGCACGACATCTGCTTGATCTGATGGATAATGCACCTTATAAATTTATCATGTCTGCTGGGAACAATGATATGAAGAGGTTGAACAGCTTTGTTCACAGAACATTCAATGGAACCGACTGCCGGTATTTCATGGCCGGACTAAAAAATATCTATGGTTCGTCTTTCAGCATGGAAGATGTGATACTGGAAGGAATGAAAACAAACAATACCCTCCGTGACGGACTGACTCACCTGCGGAAAAGATTCTTTGCTTTATCGCACCAGTCTAGGACAGAAAAGCACTTTGCGGATGTTCAGTCAGGAGCGGCAGGAAAAAGACTTAATATGTTCCTTCGCTGGATGGTGAGAAGAGACGGACAGGGAGTTGACTTCGGGATATGGAAACGAATGGATCCCTCAGTACTTTATATTCCGCTGGATCTCCATTCTGGCAACACAGCCAGAAAACTGGGACTTTTAACAAGGAAGGTAAACGACTGGAAAGCGGTTGAAGAATTAACAGCTGTTCTCCGTGAATTCGATCCTGCAGATCCTGTAAAATATGACTTTGCTCTGTTCGGATCAGGTATTTTCGAAGGTTTTTAAGTTATAGGCCGATTTTTTTTATTCTCTAAAGCCTTTTGATAAAGTTTAATATATTCTATGGAACTCTTCTCCCATGAAAAATTTTGTTCCATGGCTTTACGGATAAGTTTTTGTAAATGAGGTTTTCTGTTATGGTATGTTTCCAAAGCCCAGTAAACCGTATTATAAATGGCTTTGCCACTGGGTTCCCAAAATTTAAAACCAGTACCCTCTCCGGTATCCTGGTTGTAATTTTCAATAGTATCATTTAATCCTCCCGTAGCTCTTACGATCGGCAGTGTCCCGTATTTCAGCGAATATATCTGATTTAATCCGCAAGGCTCAGATAATGAGGGCATTAAAAAGAAATCGCTTCCAGCTTCAATAAGATGAGCTAATTTGTTGTTATAACCAATAAACGATGCCGCTTTTCCAGGATATCGCTGCTGTAAATTACCGTAAAATGTCTCCAGTTGATTATCACCTGAACCCAGTATAGCAAACTGGACATCCATATTATTTATAATATCTTCAATACATTCTGACAAAATATAGAATCCTTTCAGCTCAACCAACCTGCTGATTATGCCAATTACCGGAGATTTAGCAACCTGTTTAAACCCTAGTTGTTCCTGTAATGCTCTTTTACATTCAGATTTCCCCTTTATGTCAGAGAAGCTGTAATTTGCGGGGATAAATGTATCTTTAACCGGATCCCACTCCGAATAATCAACACCATTAAGGATCCCGATATAATCATCGCCTTTTTTAACCAGAAAAGAATCAAGACCATATCCACCTGAGGATGTTTTAGTCTCCGAAGCATACCCTTTGCTGACAGTATTAACCATATCAGCAAAATGAATACCTCCTTTTAAAAAATTGATGGCGTTAAAGCATTCAAATTTATCCGGTGTAAAATCCTCTTCCCCTAATCCTGTATAATCATAGTAGTATCGGTCATATCGTCCCTGGTAGGCTATATTATGAATTGTTAAAACGCTCGCCGTATTGCTGAAAAATGGATCATCTTTGTAAAGTCTTTTCAAATACGCCGGTAATATGGCAGTATGCCAGTCATTTGCATGGACAATATCGGGCATGAAATTTAATTCATGACACAATTGGAGCGCTGCTTTAGATAAAAAGGCAAAACGTTTTGGATTATCAGGATAATCATTAAAATTATTGTCATGATA
>CAYWEQ010000017.1:0-5958 GCA_964457185.1 uncultured Rikenellaceae bacterium | reverse complement strand
CCACCACTTTTTGCGAATGGAACACATTCTGTTGATACCACAAGTATTTTAAGAGAACCTGTCATTCATGAACAGTTAATGAGCAGGCAGTTTAAGTTCAATCTTTTCTTTGGAGCCAAATGAAAGGGCTACTACAAGTGTAAGGTATTCTCTGAGCTGACGGGTAATCAAATAATTATCTAATACAAACTGTCGGGCATTTTTCCCCATCCTCTTCATAGTATTAGGATGCTTCAGGAGATAACGAATCCGCATTGCGGCTCCTTCCGGTGTGCTGACCCTGAATCCGCAATAATGATCAATCACCTGCAGCTTTATACCTCCGGTATCGCCGCCGATTACTGGTTTGCCTTTCCATAATCCTTCCGTAACTGTAAGTCCGAAACCTTCTTTAAGGGATTTCTGTATAATTATATCCGATCCCCTCTGCAAAGCATTAATTGCCCTGTGGGCATCTGGTGGCAGCTCGAGGATGTGAATATCGGGATCATTCCCTGCAAAAGTTTTTACTTCCTGTAATACCTGCTCCCCTTCCGGATCATCCGATGCACCCCCACCGGCTAAAACCAACTGTACCGGAACATATTGCTTAACTAACCGGTAGCTTTGTATAACACCAATCGGATCTTTAAACCGATCGAAACGCGAAACCTGGGTCACTACAGGAGAGTTCCTGTTTATTCCCCAGGAATCCAGAAAATCTGATATTTCCTTTTTCGGAAGGTCGATATTTTTCTCACTTAAAGGATCTATACTTGGAGGTATTAAATACAGAGGATGGGAAAGTGGTTGTACAAATGCTGAAAGCGACCATATACTGGCGTCGTAGCCTTTAATATATTCCCGTAAATATTTCCATACAGGACGATAAGGATGGCTTACATCTATATGACAACGCCAAACCCATTTTCCTTTCCTTTCTTTACAAAAATGAAGCAGGGCCGCTGGTTGTGGATCGTGTATAAATACAATATCTGCTTCTTCCAGCTTATTCTTGAGTCTTTCAAAATTCTGAAGATTAGTACTCTCATAAACAGAGAGGAGCGAAGGGGAAATATCATCGCGGTCACCTTGCAGGGAATTATGCATTTTCTTGGTACACTTATAAAAATCCTTTTCACCTGTAATAATTTCCCATTCAGCATCTATACCCAGTTCCCTTTTTAAGGGGATGAGGCGGTTCAGAATTTCTGCCACTCCGCCACCCTCTTTTGTCGAGTTTATATGAAGTATCTTCATCCCTTTTAAGGGATTTGCCAACTGTTTCAGATGAGCAATTACCTCATTTCCTACAACACTGGCGTATTGTTCAAGCAGACTTTCCATCAGATACCTCCTTAAAATAATTATTAAAAACAAGATTTATTTCCTGGCGAAGCTCATTTAAAGTCGTAAAAGAGGGATCAATTTTATCAAGAGCTTCAATAAGCCCTTTATATTTATCTCCGAAACCAGTAAGCCAGACAGAAAAATCATTCCTGTTATCAGGTGTCCTGCGACGGGAATCGATGAAATGAAAATAAACGCTTCCAAGCGACATTTTTGGAATTACCTCCAGCAGATCCCGCGGATCCTTATAACTTACACCTGTATCGAAAATCACTATCTGTGAACGGATAAAATGGAATTCCTGTCCGGTTTTTACCCACGGGACATGATCCGACTGGGACAAACGTTCTTCAATAATTTCAATAATCTCATTGCGAAGATCTTCCATATCTTTAAACACATTGGGGTCGATTATAGAAAGTTGTTCTGAGATTCTTGAATCATGCAGGTTACGTGATGCCCACACGGCAAAATCATTTTGAAATTCCGGATCATCAAAATGAGGATGCAAAAGACCTCCCCAAAAATGATAATAAAGACACCCCGGATGGATATTTTTCAACCGGTCTCTGAATTCTCTCAGGTTTTGCGCTTTTTCACCTGTAGCAATAGCAATAAGCGCGCAATCCTGAATCCTAAAGGCTTGATTAATCATGTCTGGCTTGTTTGTTTATTTTTCTTCAATCCATTTTGAGCGGTCAGGCGGAGCTGGAACAGTCACTTTTTCAGGCGGATTTTCTTTTAATTCCTGAAGCAGCACATCGACAGCCTTTTCAATGCTCGGATCAACTCCTTTTGCAAGTTGTTCAGGACGGTCAACAACTTCAATATCAGGGGAAACACCTCTCCCTTCAATTATCCAGCCTTCATCCGCATCAAAAACACCGAATCTCGGAACGGATACATAACCACCGTCAACAAGACGGGCATTTCCGGATATCCCGACAAGCCCTCCCCAGGTGCGGGTGCCGATAAGTTTACCCAGCCCCAGCTTCTTAAAGTAATATGGGAATGCATCACCACCTGATGACGAATACCCGTTTATCAGCATAGCCTTGGGCCCGTCATGTGCAATGGCAGGCGATTTGCCAGGCATAAGCCCGTTCTGATACCAGTAAGAAAGGGTATGGCGGTCAAGAAAATCTGCCATATTATCGGGGATAAAGCCACCTCCGTTATAACGTTCATCAATGATCAATGCTTCCTTATCGAAATATGTGTACAGGCCATGAAAAAGCTCACGGTTTCCGCTTGTGGAAGTATTTGGAACATAAATGTAGCCAATCTTTCCGCCTGAGAGCTTATCAACCATTGCCCTTCTTTCATTTACCCAGTTAAGATTGAAAAGGTCAAGCTCGCTTGAGATTGGTTTTACAAGAGAAGTTCGTGCATTGTTTGCAGAAGCCGTACTGTTTACGGTAATCTCAACAGTTTTCCCGGCTTTATTCTCAAGATATACATAAGGATTAATTGCTGTTGTAATATCGTTTCCGTCAATGCTTATAAGGTAATCACCTTCCCTGACATCCACTCCCTGTTCAGTCAGCGGCGAACGACGGGCATTGTTCCAGTTTTCACCCTTATAGATCTTTGTGATCCTGTAACGTCCTGCAGTCTCATCAGCTGTCAGCTCGGCTCCGAGAAGCCCGTTTTCAACCCTTTTTACTCTTTCAAAGCTTCCCCAGTCAACATAGCAATGGCCTGTACTGCTTTCCGCTACGATTTCATTCAGGATATAATCAAGATCAGCCCTGTGACCCACAAACGGAAGCAATACACTGTAACGCTCCTTCATTGCCGGCCAGTCAACACCATGAAGATTATTCACATAAAAATAGTCACGGAAGATCCGCCAGGCATCAATATAGATCTGATTCCATTCCTTCACGGGATCTATCTTCATTTCCAGTCCGTCAAGGTTCATCTTTCCTGCTCCGGGTTTCTGTCCCGGATTAAGTTTTATGATCCCGTAATCTTCGCCCGACCTGTAAATTGCCATCTTGCCGTCTGCTGACAGGTCGGCGGTTGTTACCTGGTCCAGTATTTCCTCATTTTTTTCGTCTTTTATATTGTATTTCATCAGTTTACGGCTGCTGATGAATATCAGCCCTCCGTCAGCCGCACCCACGATCCGGTACTCGCCTGCTTCACCCGGAAGCGCTGTGATACGGTCATTGATGCCGTTAAAGTCTATCTCCACTTTAACTTCCTCCTTTGCAGCTGAAGCAGTGTCAGCAACATTGCTTTTGCTTTTCTTATCCTTTGCAGATACTGATGATGTCACCGGTGCTTTTTCAGCCTTCACGGGTTCGATATCATTTTTATCCTTAAAGATTTTAGGACTCTTTGACGTCAATGCAAGTGCATACAGCCGGGTAGCCCTGGTATAAAGATAATCTGATTCAAAGCTTGAAAAGGTCAGGTTATAATCCCGGTTTGAAGCAAAGAAGATATAGTTACCGCACAGGCTGAAGACCGGGTTGTCATCTGAGAAATTACTGTCAGTTACAGCTTGTTTTTTGCCTGTTAAGATTTCATATACCCATATTGCTGACTTTTCGTTGCTTGCTTCTTTTGTATATGTTATCCAGCGGGAATCCGGGGAGAAATTGTAAGTACGGATTTCATTTGATGTTGCATGATCGATGTCGGAGATCTTGCCCGATGCAACATCCACCAGCCTGAGGTTAAGTGTTCTGTCTGAAAAGAGGAGATACTTACTATCGGGCGACCAGAGCGGCTGGTATATCCAGGCAGATGAACCGGATGTTACCTGCCTTGGCTTTGCGCCCTTCATATTTTCAAGAAGATACAGTTCATATTCACCTGTCAGGTCAGAATAGTAAGAGATGTATTTTCCATCAGGAGACCATGCAGGGAATATCTCGCGGACTCCCTGGCTTTCTGTCAGGTTTTCAGTGATTCCGTTTTCAGCAGGAACCGAGAAAATATCTCCACGGGCATCAAATAAAGCACGTTTGCCTGTCGGAGAAACAGCAAAACTGTGGATATTATCCTTAACATTCTTATAATATGGAACGAGATTCGGATTGTCGAAATTGATGCTGATCTTCAGTTTTTCCGACTGGCCTGAATTGAGGTTCAGCCTGTAAATATATCCTCCATTCTCATAAACAAGCTGATCGCCGCTTCCTGACGGCCACATAACATCGAATTCAGTATGGCGGGTTATCTGCCTGGTCTCTTTTGTGCTGGTATTATATTGCCATATATTCAGTTTAAGATCACGATCCGATGCAAAAAAAATGTTATTGCCCGACCATGTTGGCAGCTGATCGGTGCCTTCAAAGTTAGTGATCTGTTCAGATGTGTCAGCGTTAAGGTCATAGATCCAGAGATCGGTGGCCCTTCCTCCTTTATAGCGCTTCCAGTTGCGGAATTCACGGTCGACAGGGGTAAACACAATTTTTGAACCATCCGGAGAAAGCACTCCAAATCCGCCGTTGAATATCGGGAGAGGCTTCTCAAACTTTCCATCCAGGCTGACAAGAAAATATTTGCCGTTACGTTCTCCCAGAGGAGTGCGATTAGACCGTATGAGTATCTGTTTGCTGTCAGGGGTCCAGTCAAGCACTGCATTGTCCCATCCTCCCCGCGGAGGCATTACACCAACGGAATTATACCAGGTAAGCTGACGGGGTACTCCGCCGTTTGAGGGAATTACATACAGCTGACGACTGCCGGAATACTCACCTGAAAATGCAATCCACTGACCGTCGGGCGATATTTTAGGGAATAGTTCAAGGCCCATATGTGATGTAAGACGCCTTGCCTCGCCACCGTTTGAATTGACGCTCCAGATATCTCCTGCATAAACAAAGACTGTAAGATCTTTATTTATGTCAGGAAATCTCAGTAAACGGGCGTCATCTGTTGCAGCCGCAATATATGAGATGCTGAGTGTCAGCATCAGGACTGAAAGTCTGTTTCTTATACTATTCACGATCTTGATTTTAAATTGAGTTTGAAAATCAAATTTAAGAATTTTTATAATATACCTCCGGGTTAGCCATGGCTAGGCAACTAAAAGTAATTATTGTTTGGTAAATTTGTCCTCATAATACAAACCTATACTCAAAAATGTCATTAAATGGCGAATAACTATTTCAGCTTCAAACAATTTACAGTTTACCAGGATAAGTGCGCGTTCAAAGTGGGAACCGACGGAGTATTGCTCGGAGCGTGCGCTGATATCTCAGGAGTAAAACATATTCTGGATATAGGTACCGGAACCGGACTTATTGCCCTTATGCTTGCACAGAGAAGCGATGCAGAAATAGTTGCCATTGAGCCGGACTTGAATTCATTTGAACAGGCATGCCGGAACATTGAAACCAGCAAATGGGGATCGAGGATAAAGGTTGAGGACACTGCTCTTCAGAATTATGATCCCGGTTCAGTGAAATTCGACCTTATAGTATCAAATCCGCCTTTTTTCAGCGATTCACTTAAGAATCCCGATCATGGCAAGGCTTCTGCAAGACATAATGATTCACTTAAAAACAGCGAGCTCCTTGAAGGAGCAACAAAACTGATGGCTGAAAGCGGAAGATTCCAGGTTATTATGCCATACGTTGAGGGGAATATTTTCATAGCAGAGGCCCGGGA
>CAYWEQ010000016.1:18796-29506 GCA_964457185.1 uncultured Rikenellaceae bacterium | reverse complement strand
AGTGCCACCCTGTCACATCTCATTGCCTCATCCATATAAGGAGTTGATACAACAATTGTTATATTATGTTGTCGTAGTTTTTTAAGCATCTCCCAGAATTCCGACCTTGAGACAGCATCAACACCTGTAGTGGGTTCATCAAGGATAAGAAGTCCTGGCTTATGGATGAGAGCGCATGATAATGCCAGCTTCTGCTTCATTCCTCCGGAGAGTTTGCCTGCCAGTCTCTTCTTAAATGGTTCAATGTGCGAATAGATATCCGAAATAAGATCGTAGTTTTCTTCAACTGTCGTCCCAAAGACAGTAGCATAGAAATTCAGGTTCTCCTCAACCGAAAGGTCATGGTAAAGACTGAACCGCCCCGGCATGTATCCAATGTTCTTACGGAGCTCTTTAAACCCGGTTCTGCAATCGAGCCCCATGACCGTCATTTCACCCTCGTCAGGGAGGAGCAATGTTGTTATGATCCTGAAGAGTGTTGTCTTACCGGCCCCGTCCGGGCCAATGAAACCGAATATCTCGGATTCATTTACTGAAAAAGAAATATCCTTCAGAGCTTCAGTCTCTCCGAATCTTTTATAGATGCCTGATGATTCAACAGCTTTCTGCATGGATCTTTCAGAATATTGCTTCTCCCGGCATTCCCGATTTCATGGTGCCGTCATTCTTTACATCAATGGTAACTGCATAAACAAGGGTTACACGCTCCTCTTTTGTCTGGATTATCTTGGGAGTGAACTCTGCCTTGCCCGAAATGTAACTTATCATCCCGGGAAATGAGCTGTAATCTTTCTTTCCGTCATCGATTCTTACCGTACATTCCTCCCCGATTTTAAGACCCCCCAACTGAGCTCCGCTGATATAGACTTTCAGTTTCATCAGCGATAGATCAGCAATTTTTACTAGCGGTTTGCCAGCGGCGGTCATCTCCCCTGCTTCAGAATACTTTTCAATTATAGTTCCTTTAAGAGGACTTTTAACGCTGCTTCGTTCAACCTGTTCGTTCAGAGTTGCTTTTTTTGATTCGTACACCGACAATTCTGCCGCGATCGATAGCTTTTGAGTATTGTTAGCAGCTATCTGCTTCTGCAGAACCGCTACCTGCCCGGTGAGGTCATCATACTGCTTTTTGGTCGCAGCATCATCTTTCAGCATATTTTCTATCCTGGCTATATTGACGTTGAGATTCGCTATCTGCTGATTCAGGATTTCATTCTGCGCCCCTATTGTGTTTATGCGAGTCCTGACACTCTTCATCCCCGCATTTATCTCAGCTTTCTGGAAATGGAACAGAGTAGTATCGATAAGGGCTATCTCTGATCCCTTCTCAATTTCCGATCCTTCAGTTACCTCAAATCTCAGGATCCGTCCGCTGGTCTCTGAAGAGACAATTACTTCGGTCGCTTCAAAGGTTCCGTATGCATCTGCCTCTCCGGTTTTATTATTACAGCCTGTGAGGATCACCGCTGTTGCTAGTAGTAATAACCTGGTTTTCATATTATTAAAGGAATAGTTTATCATTATTTTATCTCTTTTCCACATATATTTAAGTATTCTATTCTTGCCATCGCAAGATTTATTTTATGTATTTCGAAATTTATTAGAGCCTGCTTTTCGGAATTCAATTCATTCATGTATTCAGTGGCAGTAATTGTACCGTTTTCATATTGAGATTCTGCAGCAGCCGTGATCCTTTTCCTGATCTCGATAAGTTCAGAGTCTGATTCCAGAAGGGATATCAGGCTTGATATTTCCGCACCTTTTGCATCAAGAAGCCTTTTGAGGTTATCTGTCAGATCGATTTTCCTGCTGTCAATTATTCCCTGTTGCAGGTTAATCACCTGTTTTTCATTCTTTGCCTTGTTCCAGTCGAAAATATTCCATTTCAGCCCGGCTCCGAGAATATAATAGGGAGCAAATTCATCCTTAAAGAAATTGCTGCCCGGAGGATTCCCGTAGCCCAGTGTGGCAAATCCAAAAGCCTTTGGCATCCTTTTGCTTTGTATTATCTGAAGGGTCGCATCAAGCTGTTCTTTCCTGAGGTCAAATATCTGCAATTCCGGACGTGATAATTCACCAGTAAGCTCTTCTTCAGGCGCCGGAAGGACAAATTCTGTGGAAGCATCGATTTCAGTCCCTGTGAGGCCTGACAATATTTTCACCATCGATGCTTTCCTTATCCCGTTTTCGCTCAGCTGTTGTTCAAGCTTTATCTTTTCAGAGGCGAGAACATCTATATCCGATTTTAATAAGACACCGCTAGCAAGTGCAGAATTCATTGAAGCAATGCGCTTGATTATCAGCTCCAGGTAGTTTTGCAGCAGCTCCTTCTGTCTGTCAAGAAGCAGCAAATTGAAATAATACCCGTTTATCTGTCCGCGAAGTTTATAAAGGTCCGTTTCAGTTTGTTTCTCATTAATATTAAGGTCTGCCTTCTCAAGAGCCCTTGCGCCTTTTATCACACCTCCATCATAAATGACCTGGTTGATATCCAGTGTTATTTTATACTGTTCGTGAGGCAATGGATGAATCAGGTCTGCGATGCCCATAATTGGCAATGATCCAAGTATATCAGTCATATCCACCACTGATGAGTTATAGATGAAGCTACCGTTGGCATCAAGTGTCGGCAGCCATCCTTTTGCAAGGTTTTTATCTTTAAGCTGCCATATATCAGTGTAAGCTATTTTCTCCGCGGTAACCGGGGCAACTGCATAAGCCTTTTCATAGCACTCTTTGAGAGTCATTATCTTTTGTGAAAAAGCTGATATCGGAGCCAGCATAATAAACAAGATCAATAACTTCTTTTTCATTTATTTGTATTTTATCTTTTTACCCTTTTACTTCTTTATTGCTTTAATCACAAAATCAGCCGCGTACTCCTTCCTCTCCTCAATATACTCATCAAAATTGTATCCCATTTTTTCCATAATACTTGCAATCAGCGCTTTGCCGGCAAACGGGAAGACGCTCATTGCAACAATTGAAGTCATTAACTGTGGGATTGTTTCTCTTGATATATTATATTTTGCAAGTTCTTCTTTATGTTGTTTTTCGAGAGTTGTCCATAATTTATTAATATCAATACTCTGGATCAGCTTCTTGATTCTTTCAGGATTTCGGTTTACTTCGTTCAAAAGGAATGCAGGAAGCCTTGGATTCTTTTGCAGGAAAGTAATATGCTCCCTGAAGAAGAACCTTATCTTCTCTTCCAGGGAAAGATTCTCATCAAATACCGGGGCAAATTTCTTGAACATCTGCCCGGCAATCATTTCAAAAACTGCATTGAAAAGATGGTCTTTGGTACGATAATAATAATGCAGCAACGACTTGTTTATCCCTGCATGATCGGCTATATCCTGCATGCGGGCACCATCCATCCCTTTTTCAATGAATACCTCAGTGGCTGATTCAAAGATCTTTTCTTCTGTTTGCCTGTCTCTCTCTGCCATATCTTTTGACCGTTAGGTTTAACCAAATAAATAAACTATATAGTTTAACCATTTGGTCAATATTAAAACAGATTTTTATTAAATGCAAATCTTTTTAAGATTTTTTGGGGAATTTCTACGAGAATTTAAAGATATAGGCAAAAAAATGCCAGAAAGAGATCAGGAAAATGACAGATGAACCAATAATATCGAGGATTATTAATTGTTTACTTGTCCCCGGGTATCTTAAGTAAATCAAGGAAAACACAATTCGCAGAAACAGTTGAGATGCAAAGAAAAGGAATACCCTCATCCCGTAGATATTCCAGTTATAAGCCTCAGCCACTCTACCTCTGAGAATTAATGAAAAACTGTGTGAGAGTCCGCATGACACACAGGGATCTCCTGTGAGTTTCTGGTGGAGGCAGGTTATCGGGTAATTGTCTTTTTCAGGGGAAAAAATGCCGAAATAAAGCATCATAAGCAATATTATTCCTGTGAAGACAATATTGAATACCAGGTAAGGCTCTGATTTAAGCCTTACCTGAGACGGGATATTAAAAATGTTACTTATTGTCCAGGGTGTCATTGCCCTCGGCATTCTCTTTTTCAAGATCTTCCAGCGCCTGCTCCCGATCTTTCTTGCCGGCATTTGTGTTTATTTCGATTTTCTCACCGCCACTCTCTATTTTAATAGAGACATTGGCATCCTCAAGGTCTTTAAGTACTTCCTGCTGAACATCAGTTATTATCTCTTCAATTTTGCTGGGCCATTTGTCAGCTTTTTCTGCAATTTTGCCGGCAACGAAAACCTGCGAGAACGAGATCAGTGAGGCTACAATACCAATTATCAGGGCTGCCAGAAGCACTCCGCGGGGGGAATCAGTACGGGATGCATTTGAAAGCCCTACTGATGCGAGCACTATGGCTATTATCCCGGGGATAATTGCAATCAGACCAACGCATGGGATCACAGCAAGAACAAAAGTTATTATTGATGTTATCAGGGCGGCAATCCCCAGATTTTGTGCTGTGTTGTTTTTTACATCTTCCATCTTGTGTTATTTTTTATTATTATTCATTCCTGATCAGGATATTTACCATATCCTGCTCTAAAGACGTCACCGGATTTTCAATGATGCGTCCCGATTCAATATTATTTTTATAAAAGATAAAAGTGGGTACTCTTTCAATATTAAGTTTATCGTATTCTCCGACAGGTGAAAGTTTTGCATTATCGACACCTATTAATGTAACTTTTCCCGGCGGGAACTTCCAGATATCAAGTATACGCATAAAGCGCGGGACTTCTCTCCGGCTGTCCGGACACCATGTTCCAAGTACAATTTTTATTGAAATATTATCCACGCTGATATCTGTTAATTTATTAACAGCATCAGTGTTGAACTGATATTCGTCATACCCCTTCAGATACCATTCAGAATGAGGCAGTCGTGTCAGCTGGTCCCTGCTGAAATATCCCAGAATCCATGTTGATTGTTCTGAGAAATTAATTACTGGTTTTATTTCTTCAGTTTGCTTAGCTATATCAGGTGTATCAGTCATTGGTTTTTTTGTTCTGCAACCACAAGATAAGAACATAGCCGCAATAATCATTAATAACGCTTTTTTCATTTTATCCTGATTTAATTTTTTTTACAGCTTATATTTTAATCCATGTTATGGAGTAATATTTCAAGGATCTGTTTTGCTGCTTTTGAAATGGATGTACCCGGACCGAATATGGCTGCAACTCCGGCATCATAAAGGGACTGGTAATCCTGCGGGGGTATAACGCCTCCGGCAATGACGAGTATATCTTCCCGCCCCAGATTCCGGAGTTCATTTATTACCTGCGGGACAAGCGTTTTATGTCCTCCGGCCAGACTTGATACACCCAGTACATGGACATCGTTCTCAACTGCCTGTTTTGCTGCTTCAGCCGGTGTCTGGAAAAGAGGTCCGATATCTACATCAAAACCAATATCCGCATACCCTGTTGCAACGACCTTTGCACCCCTGTCATGACCATCCTGTCCCATTTTTGCTATCATAATCCTGGGTTGGCGGCCTTCTTTTTCTGCAAACCTGGAAACCAGAATCTTTGCTTCTTTTAAATCCTTATCCGATCTATATTCGGATGAATAAACTCCTGATATTGAACTTACCACTGCTTTGTACCTCCCTGCTATTTTTTCACATGCATAAGATATTTCACCAAGACTTGCCCGCTTTGATGCAGCCACTATAGCCAGTTCGAGAAGGTTGCCTTCACCTGTTCCGGCACATTCGGTTATTGCATTAAGTGCAGCCCTGCATTCAGCTTCATTTCTTTCAGCCCGTAATTTTGCCAGACGTCTTATCTGAGAATCACGCACGGCACTGTTATCCACCTCCAGTATCTCTAGAGGATCTTCCTTTTCGAGCTTGTACCTGTTGGTTCCGACGATAGTCTGTATACCCGAATCAATTTTTGCCTGCGCCCTTGCAGCTGCCTCTTCAATGCGCATCTTCGGAACTCCTGATTCGATAGCTTTTGCCATTCCTCCCAGGCTTTCAACCTCCATAATATGCTCCCAGGCCCTGTGCGTAATCTCATGTGTGAGCGATTCAACATAATAGGATCCTCCCCACGGATCAACTGCCCGGCAGATCTGAGTTTCCTCCTGGATATATATCTGGGTATTCCTTGCTATCCTGGCAGAGAAATCAGTCGGCAGCGCAATGGCTTCATCAAGTGCATTTGTATGCAGACTCTGTGTATGGCCAAGTGCGGCAGCCATCGCTTCAATACATGTCCTTCCGATATTGTTGTAGGGGTCCTGTTCGGTAAGGCTCCATCCTGATGTCTGGCAGTGAGTTCTGAGTGCCAGTGATTTAGGATTCTTCGGATTGAAGCCGCTTACGATCTTTGACCAGAGCATTCTTGCTGCCCGCATCTTGGCTATTTCCATGAAATGGTTCATCCCTGCAGCCCAGAAAAATGAAATGCGCGGGGCAAAAGCATCAATATCAAGCCCTGCCCTGATCCCTGTCCGAAGGTATTCCAGCCCGTCAGCAAGAGTATATCCCAGTTCAATATCCAAGGTTGCGCCTGCTTCCTGCATATGGTATCCGGAAATGCTGATAGAGTTGAACCTTGGCATTCTGGCAGACGTATATGCAAGGATATCGGAGATGATCTTCATTGAGAACTCAGGCGGATATATATAAGTATTCCTGACCATGAATTCCTTCAGAATATCATTTTGAATCGTCCCTGTCAGTTCTTCAGTCTTTGCCCCCTGCTCAAGGGCAGTGACAATATAAAAAGCCATGATGGGAAGGACCGCCCCGTTCATGGTCATGGAGACCGACATTTTATTCAGAGGTATGTGATCGAAAAGAATCTTCATATCAAGGACTGAATCTACTGCCACACCGGCCTTGCCCACATCTCCGGAAACCCGTTCATGGTCAGAGTCGTACCCCCGGTGAGTAGCAAGGTCAAAAGCTATCGAGAGGCCTTTCTGTCCGGCTGCAAGATTACGCCTGTAAAAAGCATTCGAGTCCTCTGCCGTCGAAAAACCAGCATATTGTCTTATAGTCCATGGTTGTATAGTAAACATGCTTGAATACGGGCCTCGAAGGTACGGAGGCAAACCGGCAGCATACCCGAGATGTTCCATTTCCGTCAGATCATCCTTTCCATATACACTCTTTACCGGGATCCGCTCAGCGGTTATCCAGTTCTTTTCAATTCCATGTTCTTTCTCCCATTCACGGAAGTTTTTTTCCCCGAAAGCAAGTCTGTTTAAGTCGTCATATGTGAAGTTCGGTCTCATCTCTACCTTCTAAACTTACGATCCAATACCCAGCAGGGAATTAAAGTAATTCAGGGTATCAATAACATCCGACTTTACACTGATAAAGTGTTCGAGTCCCTTGTTTTTCAAATCCTCAATACATGGTGGATTGCCTGCTACAACAACTATGGCTTTGTCTTTAAGCCGATTATATATATCCGGTGCAATTACTTCATATTCCTCGTCGGAACTGCATATTACCACAATATCAGCTTTTAAATTAATTGCTTCTTTTATACCCTCCTCAATTGTTTCAAATCCGGGATTATCAATTATATGGTATCCTGCGCAACCAAAGAAATTCAGCGAAAACTGCGCTCTGGCCTTCCTCATCACATGATTGCCTGTAGTAAAAAGGAAAATAACCGGTTTCCTTGAAGCTTTTTCAACTGACAGCCGGAGCTTTTCAAAGACTTCAGGGCCTCTGAACAGCTTTAAAGGCTCAACTATGAAATTCTCTTCCGGATTGTTTTCCATAAATAATTTGCCGGGGTCAGCATCTTTCGGAATTAGCTCATCCTGAACAGTATAGAGACTGGTTCCCAAAAATATGGTTTTCCTTTTCGCGATGTCAGCCTTACGGCTTGATGCTGATTCTTTTATCTTTCCCTGGATAAATCCTTTTTTCAGCGATTCAAGGAAACCGCCGTTTGTCTCCCCTTCAAGAAATAACTTCCATGCACTCTCCGCTATCAGGCTTGTAAGGTTTTCAACATAATATGACCCTGCGGCAGGATCAGCTACTTTATCAAAATATGATTCTTCCTTAAGAATAAGCTGCTGATTTCTTGCTATTCTCTCAGAAAACTCATCAGGTTTTCTGAAAATTATATCAAAAGGTTCAACGGTGAGGGAATCTGTTCCGCCCAGGATGGCAGACATAGCTTCAGTTTGCGTCCTTAGTATGTTTACATAGGGATCGTATATGGTTTTGTTCCACCTGCTTGTCACACAATGTATTTCCATTCTGGCTGCATCTTTCTTCCCCGGCACAAAGCCACTCATGATCACCGACCATAGCAGGCGTGCTGCCCTCAGTTTTGCTATTTCCTGGAAAAAACTGGATCCGATCCCGAATGAGAACCTGATCCTTGAAGCAGCGTCATCAGCATCGATACCTCTCTCCCCGAACTGTGAGATATATTCTGCACCCATTGACAAACTGAAAGCCAGCTCCTGTACTATATCTGCTCCGGCATTCCCGAAATTTGAGGCATTTAAATGTATTGACCTGAACTCAGGAAGATCTGATATCCTTCCTGACACATCCGCCAGGTAATCGAAACCTTTCTCAACAGGTATACAGAGTGTCCCGTTAAGCATTAACCTGCCGAGGGGATCTGTTTCAATTGCACCATGTATTTTTTGCGGATCTGCATTTGTTTTTTTCAGATACCCGATGAAAAAATCCACAATTTCTTTTGCCTTTCCTTCTGAAAGGAAATTAAGTTCAATGGCTTCATGAGAGATGCCGCTGAGCAGGATATTAAAATTCCTTTCACTTACTGATTCCGGATCGGCAATATAAAATCCCAATGAATCAATACCTTTCATCAGGATTTCAAGTGCTTTCTTATTTGCCGCAGAGTAATCTGTTACTGTAATGTTTTGTCTTATCCGCCAGTTATTGTTTTCAATCCTGTTGCCCCTTAAATAGGGAAAATCCCCCGGAAGCGAGTCAATGTATCTAAGGTTTTCAATATCCTCCTGCCTGTAAAATGGCATTACTTCATGTCCCTCACTGGTTTTCCAGACCAGTTTCCTGTTAAAATCAGCTCCTTTAAGATCAGTGGTGACTTTATCCATCCATTCCCTGGTGCTTACCGGTGGAAACTGTTCAAATAATTTTTCTCTTTTGATCATTTTCCGGCAAATTCCATCAGGTATGACTTTATAAAATCAATCAGGTCTCCGTCCAGCACAGCCTGTACATTCCCTGTCTCAAATCCGGTGCGGTGATCTTTGACCAGTTTATACGGATGCATGGTATATGATCTTATCTGTGAGCCCCATTCGATTCTTTTCTTTTCTCCCTCTATCCTGGCCTGCTCTTCCATTCTTTTTCTCAGTTCAAGCTCATACAGCTGAGATCTGAGTATCCGCATTGCATTTTCCTTATTGTTGAGCTGTGATCGGGTTTCCTGGTTTTCGATCACTATTCCTGTCGGATGGTGTCTTAAACGCACTGCTGTTTCGACTTTATTGACATTCTGTCCGCCTGCGCCGCTTGAGCGGTATGTTTCCCATGTAATATCGGAAGGATTTACTTCAATTTCGATATTATCATCAACAAGCGGAGAGATGAATACCGATGCAAAGGTTGTCTGGCGTTTACCCTGGGCATTGAAGGGAGATATTCTTACCAGCCGGTGTACTCCGTTTTCGCTTTTGAGGTATCCATAAGCCTGTTCCCCGTCTATTTCTATGGTCACAGATCTTATTCCGGCTTCATCACCCGGCTGAAAATCAAGTTCTTTTGTTTTATAATTATTCCTTTCTGCCCACCGGAGATACATTCTCATCAGCATTTCAGCCCAGTCGTTGCTTTCAGTGCCTCCGGCTCCCGAGTTGATCTTAAGTATCGCTCCCAGCTGATCTTCTTCATTCCTGAGCATATTGCGGACTTCAAGATCCTCAATCATAGAAAGGCAGCTGCTGTATTGATTTTCAAGATCCTGTTCAGTTGCTTCGCCTTCCCTGTAAAAATCATTTATCACCCCAAGATCATCAACTGCGGTGTTTACCTTATTAAAATCAATGGTCCAGCTTTTCAGCCGTGAGATGCTCCTGAGCAGTTCTTCCGCCTGTTTGGGATCGTTCCAGAAGCCAGGTTGCTGAGACAGATTCTCTTTTTCAGAAATAAGATTCAGCTTGCCATCAATGTCAAAGATACCTCCTTAACGCATCACGGCGTTCCGCTAACTCCTTTATCTGTTCGTTGGTGATCATAAAACAAATTTTGGTAAAAATAGTTATTTAAAAGGTTTATTTTTGCCGTGACAAAAAATAAGTATGTTTAAACTGATCACTTTTCTCAGGCCGTATGCAAAATATCTGCTGGCTGTATGGATAATTGTTATTGTTGCTGTATCATCAGTTCCATCGATTCCGACCCTTAAAATACATACTCAAAAAACAGATATAAGACTCGATTATCTTATACATTTTCTTGAATACGGGGCGCTTGCATTTCTCACATATCTCTCCTTTTCAGGCAAGGATTTCAGGATATCATCTAATAAATACATGATCCTGACAATCTCTCTTTTCGTCTTTGCTTTTGCTGATGAATCGCACCAGTTGATCATCCCGGGGAGGACCTTCAACCCCAGAGATATTATCAGCAACCTCATCGGGATCGCCGCCGGGCTGGTATTCTGCGTGGTGGTTTTCAGGAGGATAGCCCGGAAAATTCACTAATTGAATACTGAACC
>CAYWEQ010000016.1:0-18696 GCA_964457185.1 uncultured Rikenellaceae bacterium | reverse complement strand
GCGTGGTGGTTTTCAGGAGGATAGCCCGGAAAATTCACTAATTGAATACTGAACCGCGGAGCAGTTCTAAACATATAAGAGATTTGTGTTATTAGCATTAATGTAACCGGTCCGCGGTTTAAAAAGTAATATGCACAGAATTTTATAATAATTTAAATCTCGGAGAGATTTCATCACTACTAGAAATATGGAATAACAGAATAGATTTTTGAACCCCGTAGGGGTTCCATAATTACTAATTAAAAATCAGATCACGTCTTCATAGAATTCAAACAGGTATTCTGAATTGAATTCAATCCCTTCCTCATTCAGAATTTGTATATATTCATCTCTGAAATTAATCTTTGCATGATGAATTTCTTGATTTACAATATATTTGTAGACATGATCTAACTCCCTGTATCCGACTGTAAACCCTCCAAATCCTTCCTGCCAGCTAAACCTCAGATATGATTTCTTCTGTTCATTTATAAATAAGGCTGAGCTCCGTTTAATGTCGCGTACAAGATCTGAAATTGCTATTGTCGGAGGAAATCCGATTAATAAATGAATATGGTCCTTGGTACCATTAATTGCTACAGGATAACATTTTTTCTCGACAAGGATCCCATAAATATATTTATGGACATTGCCCCGAATGGAATCTGTCAATAATGAATTTCTACCCTTTGGAGTAAAAATACAATGAACATAAAGTTTTGTAAAAGTATTTGGTTTCATAGCACGAGTTTTAAGAAATGCAACTTATAAATTTACAAAAAATCCTGATTTCTACCAAACAATTAATGGAACCGCTCCGCGGTTCAAACCATGGAGCTGAATGTATCTTATTAACATTGATGTAACCGCTCCGCGGTTTTAGACAGGTGGTGAGGTAAGTTGTATTAGCATTAATGTAACCGCTCCGCGGTTCAAACCATGGAGCTGAATGTAGCTTATTAACCTTGATGAAACCGCTCCGCGGTTTTAGACAGGTGGTGAGGTAAGTTGTATTAGCATTAATGTAACCGCTCCGCGGTTTAATAAGAATATACACAGAATTTATAATAATATTTAAATCCCGGAGGGATTTCATCAATAATAGTAACGCAAATTACAATAACATTAGAACCCCGGAGGGGTTCCATAAAAACTCCCAATAATTAATAAACCTTGTAACCAGAAAATGAACCTGTGCCGGTTTGTAAGGCAAGCCCTGTATAGATTACAACGCTAACGGTGTTTGTAGCACTTAACTTTATAGTTACTGATTTTACAGGAATTGTGGATCCTGCTCCAATACTTATTGCCAGCTTTTCATAGATAATAGAATTAACATATATTGCGATCTCTCTTCCATCACCTGTACCATCAGCAAAGTATGTTATATTGAATGTATAGATTCCATCAACCGGAGCGGTAAAAATGCCCGTGGTCGCATCTAAATAGTCCCCTACATCATAATCTTCTGAATCATAAGTCATTATTGGATAGGAGTTTATGGAAGCTATATCTGAAGAGATATTTTTTACCCTGAATGCCACCTTATTATCAATTGTTACGCTGTTGCCTCCGGAAATTGAAAGAGACCTTGTAAGATCAGATTCCGTAAATGTCAGACTTTGTATCTCATTTGCCGGATCTGCATCATCATCATTTTTCAGAGCAGAAAGACTAACTGATCCTCCGTTCGTAAGGGAAAGATTGTAAGAGGCATCAAACCCAAGCTGCTGCTTGTCCGTATCATCCAGGTACTTGCTGAGGCTGACCCCGGATGATCCGCTTTTGGTGATAGTCAGCAGATCTCCATTCAACTCGATATCCTGTATTTCATTTGTAAGGTCAGAATCCGCATCATTTTTAAGAGAAGAGAGGTCGACTGAAGTACTGTTGGTCAGAGATAAGATATTGTCCACGGGATTAAAGGTCATTTGCTGCTTGTCTGTATCATCAAGGTATTTTCCCAGGTTCACACCGGGAGATGATGCATTTTTTGTTATTGTTAACAGATCACCGGTAAGCTGAAGGTCCTGGATCTCATTTGTTACATCTGAGTCGGCATCATTCTTAAGCTTGGAGAGATTAACCGTTGAGACGATTCCGGAAATGCCCAGCACGCTTGTTGCCGAATCCCACAGCAGCGACTGCCGGTAAGGCGAAAGATCCCACTCGGTTGCAAGAGCATAGTTGGTTATTTTAAGCTTGTCTGAACTAATAGTAAGGTCCTGAAGTTCGTTTTTCGGATCACCGTCTGCCTCAATGGTTGCCAGCTTCACCGAATTACCCCGCGTTATGCCAAGATATGTTCCGTCAGACTGGGATGATACTGTCAGATTCTGCAGGAGATCTGTCAGTGAAAGAGAATTTCCACCGGCTATTGAAAGAGTGCTCCCATTGAAAGAGAGAGCCTGGTCATCAGATGCGGGATCACCCGGTTCACCTTTAGGTCCCGGTAATCCCTGTGGTCCTGTCGGACCCGGTTCAAGGGATTTCCGGGCATACAGGGCATATGGAACTGCCAGGAACTGCATTGTTCCCATATCCATGAATTCATTCTCAAATTTCACCTCAACCTTCAGGAAATGATATGCTGATTCCCAGATGATCTGCGAAAGCTCCCCGCATGGTGCATTGCCTGTTGGTGTACCATGTCCGATGATAAGAGAAAAGACCCCGAATTTGGAGGTAAAAATATCCTGATGCAATTCCTGGTAAACCACTGTTCCCAGGGGATCTTTCGAGATAATAGAAAACCTGACGCTGATCTTCCTGTTGACAAGCTCATTGCCGTAATTATCCCTGGCAACAGCCTGGTAATGAATCCCGAGAGGTACATTATCCTGTGCAAGGATACCGGCACTTATCACTGAAAGAACCAGCGCCACAAAGCAATTCCTTACATATTTCAAAGCCATAGCCTTTAATTTATATCTTTTCAATCTTGAATGTTCTGTTCATAAAACCATCTTCGGTTGATACCCTTACCAGGTAAAATCCCCTTATGAGGTTTTCTATACTATAGTATTCCCTATACCAGAACTGGTCATTAAAAGTCTTTTTATCTGCAAAAACCACTGTTCCGGTAATATCAATGAATTCAATCCTTAATATCCTTGCTGATTCTCCAAACAACTCCACGGTTAAGTAATCACTTGCCGGATTAGGATATACTTTAACGCCCGTCCCTTCTGGTTGCTCTTTATTCGACAGCTTTATGCCGGGCTGTTGAAATCCCTGTGTGAAAATATAATCGTAACATTCCACAATCTCCACTGCTGTCTCTCCAACTGTCTGGGAATAACTGATTTTGCTGTCATTCGTGATACCAGCAACCGGAACAAGAACCTGGTGTGACAATTGCTGCGCACAGACACTTGTCCACGAAACCATTATTAATGGCATCATGATTTTCAGCACTTTCATCATCTTAAAATCCCAATCAGGAGGTCAAAAATAGCAATATTTTTGACAAATTAACAATTTTTGTTGATAAATGTGTTGAAAACTTATTTGAGTTTGTTGATCTCATAATAAAATTTTTCTTATAGCACCACTTCCCCGACCGGAATATTTCCCTAAATTTATCAGGTTTGTTGTGAAGAAACATAATGTTAAAGTCGTATCTCTATCATAATCTTACCGAAGCCGGTTGTGATGAAGCCGGAAGAGGATGCCTGGCAGGTCCGGTAGTGGCAGCTGCAGTCATTCTTCCCAAAAATTACAAACATCCTGTTCTGAATGATTCAAAGAAGCTGACTGCCAGACAGCGTAGCAAGCTGAAGGAGGAAATAATGAAATCAGCCCTGGCCTGGAATATTGGTGTTGTCGACAATAAAGAGATTGACGAAATAAATATTCTCAGGGCATCAGTTAAAGCGATGCACCTGGCTATTGACGGACTGCAGATAAAACCCCGGTTCCTGCTCATTGACGGGAACAGATTCTATCCTTACAAGAACATCAGTCATAAGACAATAGTAAAAGGAGACGGCCTTTTCTTTTCAATAGCTGCAGCTTCCGTTCTGGCAAAGACTTTCCGAGATGAATTCATGGTTAGAATCCATGATGAATACCCTGATTATGGATGGAACAGGAACAAGGGATATGCAACACCCTTTCACAGGAAAGCCATCCTTAAACATGGCATCACACCATATCACAGGAAATCATTCGCTCTTTTCAATACCCAGATGACAATTGCATTCGAGTCTGAGTCTCATATTACTTAAAGAATTATCTTTGCCGTTTTAATTTAAAATAATCAGGGAAATATCAATATCATGAGAAAACTCATTTCCGTTTTAATCATTATGGCGGTCAGCTTTGGATTCAAAGCCAGAGCTGATGAAGGTATGTGGCTGCTGCCGCTGATCGAGAAACTCAATATGGGTACCATGACCGGACTTGGTCTTAAGCTTTCTTCAGAAGAGATCTACAGTCTCAACCAGCCAAGCATAAAGGATGCAATCGTGAATTTCGGGGGTATTTGCACAGGGGAGATAGTGTCATCAGAGGGACTCATTCTTACAAATCATCACTGCGGTTATGACAGGATACAATCGCACAGCACCGTTGAACATGATTACCTCAGGGATGGCTTCTGGGCAATGACCAGAGAAGAGGAACTGCCTAATCCGGGACTTAGCGTCGTATTCCTTATCAGGATTGAAGATGTTTCCGATCAGGTGCTGGCCAATGTGAAACCTGAAATGAGTGAAACAGAAAGAAATACAGCGATCAATTCAGCAAGGGAGGCAATCCAGAGGAGAGCTGCAGAGGGTACCAATTACAGAACACAGGTACAGCCTTTTTATGGCAACAATTACTTTTATCTACTGGTATATCAAGTATATTCAGATGTCAGGCTGGTAGGCGCTCCTCCCTCATCAATAGGAAAATACGGCGACGATACAGACAACTGGGAATGGCCGCGTCATACAGGCGATTTCAGCGTGTTCCGCGTTTATTCAGGACCTGATGGCAAACCAGCTCAGTATTCAAAGGACAATATTCCCCTTAAACCAAAGTACTGGTTACCTGTTTCACTGAAAGACCTCAATATAGGTGATTTTGCAATGATCCTTGGATACCCCGGAAGGACACAGAGATATGCCACATCATATGAAGTGAGTGAGATCATGAATATCCAGAATCCCAACAGGATTAAGATACGTGGCATAAAACAGGAGATATGGATGGCAGATATGGTTGCCGGTCAGAAAGTTGACATTCAATATGCTTCAAAATACTCCCGTTCTTCAAATGGCTGGAAATATTCAATAGGACAGAACAACCAGCTCAAAAACCTGAATGCAATAGCAAAAAAACAGCAAATTGAAAATCAGTTCAATACATGGACGAATGCTGATGCCGGCCGCAAGGCCGAATATAGCGAGGCATTGAACATGATCAGGTCTTCCATCGAGGGCAGGGCAGAATTCCAGAATGCCTATCAATACCTGAACGAATGCATGGAGGGCTGTGAACTGCTTGGTTTTACGCAGTTTACCCGGGATCTTTTATTTGCATTACAAGAGGCTGATAATCAGAAAATCTCTGAAGCTGCAGGATTGATCAAAGAAAATATCGGTGAGATCTACAAAGATTATAATCCTCCGACTGATCAGAAATCGATGAAGGCAATGCTGAAACTCTACAGGGAAGATGTGCCTTCAAAATTCCATCCCGATTTCTATACCAGTATGATTGACAGGAAATTCAAGGGCAATATTGATAAATTCGCAGACAATATGTTTGCGAAATCAATCTTCGCCAGTGAAGCAAAACTGACAGCCTTCCTGGATAAGCCTGTTCTGAAAACCCTGGAAAACGATCCGGTGGTCGTTACCTATAATTCATTTATTAAAGTTGCCCGGACACTGGCTCAGGAACGCAGCAAATTTGATCAGGACCTGGCAAGAGGACAGAGGCTCTGGATTGCTGCACTGAAAAAGATGACTCCTGAAAAAACACAATATCCCGATGCAAACTCAACCATGCGTCTTTCTTATGGCACTATCCAGGACTATGATCCCAGGGATGCCGTGACCTATAAATATTATACCACGCTGCAGGGAGCGATTGATAAATATAAACCGGGCGATTATGAATTTGATCTTCCGCAACGGCTTATTGATCTTCATAATGATAGAGAATATGGAAGATATGCATCCTCAAAAGGCTATATGCCTGTATGTTTCCTCACTACCAATGACATCACGGGTGGTAACTCAGGCAGTCCCGTTATGAATGGCAACGGGGAGCTGATCGGTCTTGCATTCGATAGCAACTGGGAAGCTATGAGCAGTGATGTTGCCTATGAACCTGCACTCCAGAGGACAATATGCGTCGATATAAGGTTTGTTCTCTGGATTATGGATATTTATGCCGGAGCCGGTCACCTTGTGGATGAAATGACGATAAGGAAGTAAGTACTATGCACCTTGATATTGTTGAGATACTTGCAGCTTTCATGGTATTGTTCGCTATCATTGATATCCCCGGATCAATACCAATTATTATCGACATCAAATCCAAGACAGGAGACGTAAAACCTGTAAAAGTCACTCTTGCTTCCTTTCTTATTCTTCTTGCATTTCTGCTGATCGGAACACCATTGCTGGGGATATTCGGAGTTGATGTCTCTTCGTTTGCAATAGCCGGTTCTTTTATCATCTTCCTTATCGCAATTGAGATGATACTCGGCGTTGAGATCTTTAAGGACAATTTAAAAGAAGGCGGTTCTATCTTCCCGATTGCATTTCCGCTGATTGCAGGGGCAGGGTCTCTGACAACAATTGTTTCACTGAAAGCTGAATACCAGACAATAAATATTTTTATTGCTCTCATTCTCAACATGATAATTGTATATATTGTCCTGCGGTCAACAATAATTTTTGAAAGGATACTTGGAAAGGGAGGATTGCAGATCCTTAAGAAAATATTTGGAGTTATTCTCCTTTCAATTGCCATTAAGCTATTTCTGACCAACACAGGGATCGTTCTTCCTCATGGCATATAAAATAACACTATATACCGACGGTGCTGCACGCGGAAATCCGGGTCCCGGAGGTTATGGTGTTGTCCTCATATCAGGGAAGCACAGACTCGAATTATCGGAAGGGTACAGGCTTACTACGAATAACCGGATGGAGCTTATGGCCGTTATAGTAGGTCTTGAGGCATTGAAAAAACCGGGATCGGATGTGGTGGTTTATACCGATTCAAAATATGTCGCTGATGCTGTCGAACAGGGATGGGTTTTTCAGTGGGAATCAAAGTATTTCAAAAAGAAAAAAAATCCTGACCTCTGGATAAGATTCCTAAGGATTTACCGTAATCATAACATAAAGTTCGTCTGGATAAAAGGTCATTCAAGCAATCCGGAAAATGAACTCTGCGACAGAATGGCCGTTGAAGCATCGGGGAAAAACAGCCTGCTGGAAGATACCGGATATAGCCCTGAATCTGAAAACAACAGTCTGTTTTAAGCCCGTCCTTGGGGTAAAATAAATTTTGCAGTTTGAAAATATTGATGCATTTTTGTTAAAATGCCTGCAGATGCAAAAACTTCATATACAACAATCGCTGAACACGCCGGAAATAATACTCTCCCCTGAAGAAAATACCTTTTTAATCCGTGGCACCTCCTCGCCGGAAGATGTACGTGCACTCTATTATCCTGTCATAGAGTGGATAAGGATTTTTATCGATGATATTCTTGATGGTGAATACACGAGCAACAACGAGAAAAATCCGATCGATTTTCATATTGACCTCGAGTATTTCAATTCATCTTCTGCAAAATTCCTTTATGATATCCTGATGGAACTTAAACGGATCCCGTCTGACACCTGTCCTCTTACCGTAAATTGGTACTATGATGTTGAGGACACTGACATGAAAGATGCCGGTAATGATATTGCAACACTGGTGGAAATGCAGTTTCACTTCATCCCAAAGACAAAAAGGTAGTAATGAGAGGACAGAAGGAGCTCTATGATCTTCTGAAGAAGCTTTCAATAAAATTTGATTACCATGAACATCCTCCGGTAGCTACAATTGATGATGCTGTCAGGCACTGGAAAGATTTCAATTCTGGAAGATGCAAGAATATCTTCTTCCGTAATCACAAAGGGAACAGGCATTACCTGGTGATCCTTGAGCATCTCCGTCTGCTCAATATCCACGATCTTGAAAAACGGCTGAAACAGGGAAAGCTTACATTCGCCTCCGATCAAAGACTTAAGAAATATCTTGGTGTGGAACCCGGATCAGTCTCTCCATTAGGCCTGATAAACGACAAGGAACATCATGTACATCTGTTTATTGATGAAAAACTGAACGAGTTTGACCGGCTTGCATTCCATCCGAATGACAACACCGCTTCGCTAGTTATATCAAGAATCGATTTTCTTAAGTTCCTGAATTATACGGGGAACAAGTATGAGTTTATAAAACTGTATGATTAGCCCCCCAACCCCCTCCCTGCTGGCGCAAGGAGGGGGCGTAAGCACCTGTGTAATGTTTTAGTATATAGGGTTTTAAACCCCCTTCAGGGGGTGCCGCGAAGCGGCGGGGGTCATTTCTTATATACAGGCTGTTTCCACTCCTCCAATGGTTCATATTTGCTCATACTGGCCCAGCGAATACCTCTTTTCTGTATTTCAAGCGCCTGTGGCACATTAAAATCAGCTGCCACATGTCCCAGTGAGGAATAAAAAACCCTGCCTGATCCATATACTTTTTTCCATACCACCGGACAAACATTTCCGCCTATCCATGAGGCATTTGTATCGTTGAATGTAGTTGTGGCCAGAACTTTTACATTCGGATCAACATGTACATAATACTGTTCTGAATGCATGTCAAAATCTGTCAGTCCTTTTGTAATGGGATCCTTTTGGTCTGTTATATTCACCCTGTAATCGATCACGCCTCCCGGATGAGCCACCCACTGACCCCCTACCATGAACTGGTATTCAGTATTGTTCCTGAATGAGTCACCCAGTCCCCCGTGCCACCCTGCAATGCCTGCGCCGCTTTTAACCGCTTCAAGAAGCGCTTTCTCCTGATTATTGGTTATGGTTCCCATTGTCCATGCCTGTACAATAAGATCAATATCTTTCTTTAAATCCATGTTTATATATGCATCAAGTGTATCTGATACACTTACTACCGCTCCTTCCGATTCCATCCACGGAACAAAGATATCACGGCATTTGTCGGGCTCATGCCCCATCCATCCTCCCCAGACGTACAATACCTTTTTGCCATTAAGTGGTGAAGTGCCGTCAGGAAGCAAGGCACGGCTGTATAATGACGGGACTATAGCTGCTGCAGCTATGGCAGCAGCACTCTTTTCAATAAATGACCTTCGTGTTATCATATGAAACAGATTTTAGACCAAGATACAAATTTCTCATATTTCCACTGTCATTCTGAGCGAAACGAAGTGAAGAAAAGAATCTTTTGCATGTTAACAGAACTTTTTTATGAAGTCCGATAGGGTTAAAATACCTCCCGGATGTCTTATTGATTGAACTGATTGCCAGGATAACCTTATTTATAATTATTCTAAAATCAAGAACGATTGCATCAAATTCCATTCTTGTACGTCCTTATTCTGAAACCAAATCAAAACTGAATTTTGCCATGAAAAGATTCATCTTCCTTTATGTAATTATTTCTATGACGTTCCCCCTTGCTTCTGGTCAGACTTCGGATCTGCCTAAGAAGCAGTACAAAGCAACGCGTATTGCTGATGCTCCTGCAATAGACGGTATTCTTGATGAGGATATATGGAATACCGGTGAATGGATTGATGATTTCACCCAGAATGAACCCTACAATGGGCAGCCTGCGACACAAAGTACTGAATTCAATATTCTTTTTGATGATGATAATTTATATGTCGGCATTAAGGCATATGATACCGATCCCGACAGTATTGTAAACCGTCTTACACGCAGGGACCAGGCAGATGGAGATCTGGCAGGAATAATCCTTGACAGTTATCATGACCTCAGGACAGGTTTTCTGTTCGGCGTAAGTTCAGCAGGAGTAAAATATGACATGATGTTCACTGAAGACGGGCAGAATGAGGATGAATCGTGGGATCCGAACTGGTGGGTCAGGACATCCATTAATGATGAAGGATGGATTGCCGAAATGAAGATACCTTTCAGTCAGGTAAGGTTTGATAAAAGCTCGGATGTCTGGGGACTTGAAATGGCGCGGGTTTTGTACCGCAGAAATGAGACTGATTTCTGGCAGCACATTCCCAGGGATGCCCCGGGACTAATACATTTATTTGGTGAGCTTACAGGCCTTGATGGTATTAAGCCCCGTAAAATATTCGATGTGACTCCCTACAGTGTAGCAAAGCTGCAGACTTTCAAAAAAGATCCCGGAAATCCTTTTACAAATCTTGAAAACGGAAGAAGACCGGGACTTAATGCAGGTCTTGATGCTAAGATAGGGATCACCAACAATATGACAATGGACCTTTCCATAAATCCAGATTTCGGGCAGGTGGAAGCCGATCCGTCAGAAGTGAACCTGACAGCATATGAAACTTTTTTCTCGGAAAAAAGACCCTTCTTTATTGAAGGAAACAATATTACCAATTTTAATATCGGACTCGGAGACGGGAACCAGGGAAATGATAACCTGTTCTATACCAGGCGAATAGGACGTCAACCGCAGGGTTATCCTTCCCTTGGCAATCAGGAATATGTTGATGTGCCGACATTTACACCAATTCTTGGGGCAGCCAAACTCACAGGAAAAACAAAGAATGGATTATCTCTTGGATTCGTTGAAGCAGTCACCGGGGGAGTCTGGGCAGCAATAAAAGACTCTGCCTCAGGTGAAACAATCAGGCATGACCTTGTTGAACCCCTCACTAATTATTTTATCGGAAGGGTCCAGAGGGATTTTAATGAAGGTAACACTCTTCTCGGCGGTATTCTTACCAGCACCAACAGGGATATTGACGATAATCTCGCAACCTTCATGCACAGATCAGCATATTCGGGAGGGGTGGATTTCACCCAGTATTTCAAGGAAAAAAGCTGGTCGTTCAACCTTAACACAGCTTTCAGCCAGGTTAACGGAACAAAGGATGCTATCACTGAAACTCAATTGTCATCAGCCAGGTATTACCAGCGGCCTGACAAGGATTATGCAAAATTTGATCCGGAACGGACTTCGCTCTTCGGATCTGGCGGGAGAATGCAGATCATGAAACTAAACGGCCATCTGAACATTCTGGGATGCATCAAATGGAAGACCCCTGGATTTGAAACGAATGACCTCGGATTTATGCAGCAGGCTGACCAGGTTCTTTCAGTTATCTGGGCCGGATATAACGTGTGGGATCCAAAAGGAATATACAGGAGATGGAACCTGAACGGCGATCTTTATCTTGTCAATAACTTCGGAGGTGATATCATTGGCAAAGGTTTTGAATGGAATGCAAACATGACCTTTAAGAATTACTGGAGTGCATTTACCGGAGGTAATTTAGATATTTCCTCTCTATCAGGCGGAACCCTCCGCGGAGGACCCATGATAATGCTACCTACAAACATTAACGCACGTATGGGTTTCTCGACCGATTACAGGAAGAAGATTGTATTTGAATATTTCATCAATGGTTATACGGGCTTTGAAAAAGATACGAGAGGCATTTACACTGAACTTGATATGTCTTACAAGCCAACCAATTATCTTTCCATCAATATCTCTCCCCAATTCAGCAATTCATTCAGTGAACTTCAGTGGGTTACAAGAACGAGCTATAACAGCGAAGACAGATATATATTTGCCTCTATTGACAGGAAGACACTGGCCGCTTCCATCAGGATTAATTTCAATCTCAGTCCCGATCTTACATTTCAGTACTGGGGCCAGCCATATGTGGCATCGGGGAAATATTATGACCATAAATACATAACCGCTCCGCTTGCCAATGAATACAGTGACAGGTTCCATACGTACACCTCTGCGGAGAAGTTTCAGACCGATGGTCATTACGATATAGATGAAAATGCCGACGGGACTATTGATTATTCTTTCGGTAACAGTAACTTCAATTACCAGTTTTTCCTGTCCAATCTGGTTATCAGATGGGAGTATAATCCGGGCTCGATATTGTATCTTGTCTGGAGCCAGTCAAGAAACTTCTATAATAATTCAGGCCAGCTTGATTATTTCAATGATCTGGGCGATCTGTTCAACAGGGATAACGACATACCTCATAACGTTTTTCTTGTAAAATTCAGTTATCGGTTTGGTTTGAAGTAGAATTCGGATTAATGTATGAGGTTATGAGGCTGCCCCGGGGAAGGGCGGCCTCTTTTTTTTTGTTGTTTCTTTTGTCTTTATTTGCAGAAATCAAAATGTATTCATATGAGATTGTTTTCTATTATTCTCGGATTGTTAATAACAGTCAGTCTGTCAGCACAAAAAGATAAGCCTGCCTATAAGATCTTTACAGGTGAAGGGAAGAAAGCTGACTATGGTGATATGCTGAAAGAAGCATTGAAAGCCGATGTTGTTTTCTTCGGAGAGCTTCACGATAATCCCATCTCCCACTGGATGGAACTGGAGATTACAAAGGACCTTTTTACTGAAAAAGGGAAAAGCCTCATTCTTGCTGCCGAGATGTTTGAGACTGATGATCAGATACTTATTGATGAATATTTCTCAGGAATAATCAAAGAATCCTCCTTTGAAAGCGAAATGAGGCTCTGGAACAATTATAAGACCGATTACAAACCTTTGCTGGATTTTGCAAAGGACAGCGGTTTGAAATTCATAGCATCAAACATACCCAGAAGATATGCTGCAGTCGTTAATTCCGGGGGATTTGAGGCTCTGGAAAAGGTCTCGCCGGAAGGTTTGAAGTTTATTGCTCCCCTGACTGTGGAATATGATCCCGAACTTCCCTGTTACAAGGATATGCTCTCAATGAGCGGTGGAGCAATGGGAAAAGCATCAGAGAATCTTCCGAAAGCGCAGGCAATCAAAGATGCCACCATGGCACATTCCATAGCAAAAAACCGGCAGGAGGGAGAAACTGTCATTCATTATAACGGAAGCTATCATTCCGACCGTTATATGGGAATAATCTGGTATCTGAATATATATTCGCCGGGATTGAAAATCACCACAATTACCACTGTTCTCCAGGATGATCCGGACAAAATGGATGACAAGTACAAAGGATTAGCGGACTTTATTATAGTTGTGCCGGAGGCTATGACGAGGACATACAAATAAGTCATGCACTCTTGCATCCATTAACTCAAAATAACTGATTGTAAAATATTTATTGTAAAAGACCGCGGAACCTCATAAATTGAGTACTAAAAGACGGTCTCTGGCACTCTTTTTGTGCATAATTCTTTAAGAAACATATCTTTTCTGACATAGTTGAAAAACCGATTGCCTGTGCATTTTGAACGTTTTAATAACTATGGCTATGAAAAAGAATGAAATCAGGGTTCCGAAATTTGATGAGATCATATTCGAGAACCGAAATAAGGAATACGGAGCGTACGACCTCCGGAAACGCTATAAATCAGTAACAAGCTTCTCAATTCTTGTCGCAGTTGCATTTTGTGTCACTATTGTTACCGTTAGTTTTATGGCCACTGAAGATGATATTGACCAGGCAGGTAAAGTAACTAACATCATTGCAGTGATTGATGATTATGATCCCTCACTCATTCAGATACAGCCTGAAATAAAGCCCCCTGCTCAATTGGCCCGGGCATCACAAAATGTTGCACCTGAAATAGTTACAGACACAACCGCGGTGACAAGTTTTATCCCTATCATGGAGGAGCTCACCAGGACTTTAACTGATGGTGATGTGAATGACACAGTCATGGTGGCGATTGACACTCCGGTTGAAATAGTCCCGGCTGAACCGGAACCGTATGTTTTTGTTGAAGAGATGCCTGAATTCCCGGGAGGTAATAAAGCCCTGCTTCAGTTTATCGCCAAAAACCTTGTTTATCCATCTGAGGCTCTTGATAATAACATCTCAGGAAAAGTCATTCTTCAGTTTGTTGTTACAAAAGACGGTTCAATAGGCAGGATTGAAATATTAAAGGGTGTAGATCCGCTTCTCAACCGGGAAGCAATACGTGTAGTGGGTATGCTTCCTAAATTGAAACCAGGGAAGCAGAACGGTGTACCGGTTCCGGTGTGGTTTTCGGTACCGGTGACCTTTCAGTTGATAAATTGATGACCCCTGCCACGCTGACGCGGGACCACCCCCTAAAGGGTAAATACCCCCGGCCAGCTAAAGCTGGCCTGCCCCCTAAAGGGGGCCTAAAACCCGATTTAACTGTTTATAGCCCCCCTTCAGAGCCTGTCCCGACCGGAGGTCGGGAGGGGTTGGGGGGTAATTTATTTATCTCATCAAATAATGCCCTGAAACATTTTACGGGAGTGTTCTCACCCTCATCTGTTCTTCTTCCGTAAAAAGCATCAAGAAACTGACCGGTCCCCGACCAGACCGTCTGTACCATTCCCATAAAACGCTCCTTCATGACAGGTGTTGAATATTCCCTGAATTTAACCATGTCCTGAGCCTGCTTAACCGCGTTTTCAGGCATCCTCCAGGGGCATGTAACTACACTCAATCCTTTCAATGCAAAATAAACCGGTGTCTGATCAGGCCTTTCATAGTGCCAGTCGCAGATCATTACATCTTCAGGTATCATATCAACAGCCCTGTGGGTGTTGTTATAGCTTCCTTCCCACTCTCCTATCCCGGTGGTTTTCCCGTCAATCAGCCTGTCGCCCCATATCCATAACTGCCGCCCGCTGAGAGCAAGATGGTCACGGATTGTTCTCACCTCTCCTGCAAATAATTCTGCCTTATCCCTTCCCGAACATCTCGGACACTGTTCTTCCCCTATATAAAAAACCTCATCCATGCCTGCATGGAATGCATCTGCTTCAAATACATCGCATATCTCATCCACGACTGCAAAAGCTACCTTATGAACATCAGGGTGAAGGGGACAGTAGCTTTTACAGTATAATCCGTCGGCATTTGGCCATACATATTTTTCAGGCATCTTCACAAGAGGAGTCTCATCAAATTCCGGATATGCCTTCAGCAGGTTGCCGACTCGTCCTGCCCACGACTGGTGTCCCAGCAGGTTAACCTGGGGGATGATACGGATATCATGCTTTTTGCAGACTGCAACCAGCTTTTTCACCTCCTTTTTTGACAGGGCGACAGAGTCACGCAGCTCAGGGTGGCTCTCATACTTGTAATTGTAATCCACCCTCAGTATCAGCGTGTTGACATTTCTGGGAGCAAGTTCCTCATCGATGAATTTGATAAATTCATCAAGATCATCCGGCTGAGGTGCAGCAATACAGAAGCCGCGGACGGGAAAGAAATTATCAATAGCTGATCCTGGTTCTGTTGTTATCTGAGAAAAAGAACTGCAAAATGAAGTCATCAGCAATAAAGTCAGATAGAATTTCATATTCATGGTAATTAAATTTGTTTTATTTCAATTCAGTATATGTAAAATTATGAAAAATGACTTATTAATTTTAAAATCTGTTTTTTAAAATTTCCAGGGACTCTTAACTGAAAAATATGTTGAAATGTGAAATATCCGGGAAGATTATTATTCCCTAAATTTATAAAAGCATGACCTGTAAACTATAATGATTAATTTAGTGGGATATACTTCTATAATGTTCTGAAAAAGATGACCTCTCTTAAAAACTAAACTCTATGAAAATGGAAAACGGAAAAATAATTAATAAAACCTCAATTTTTACAGGCAGACGTGATTTTATTAAATCAGTTTCTGCAGGTGCATTGGGTGTTGCGAGTATGGGGATAAATCTTCCGGAAATTGAAGCTGACCAGAAAAAATCCAAATCCAGATCAAGGGATGAGAAGTTGAAAAACATGGCATCAAACAGTTATGCTGTGAATCAATTATTTAAAAGAAGAATTATGCAGGGGAGAAGTGAACGTCCGGAAACCCTCCAGCTTAAGGAAAAGTACAGAGAACTTACTCTCTTTGACTTTCCGCAATTCACCAGGGATACCTACCCGGGAGTTGAGGCTATGGATCTGTGGTCGTCCCTTTTCGGTGACGTTACAGATGATACCATGTTCACCCGTATTGAAAGAGAAAATCAGGTACGGATAGGTGAATTTGATCCTTCTTCTTTATCATCAAAACGTTACCTTGATATGTTAGTTACAAAAATGGTAGCGGCCGGGGTAATGGCAACTCATATTTCGAACAATGCACCCAGGAACCTTGCTGATCTCAATGAGGAAATGAGAAGTGAGGGAATACGGATCGGAAAACTGTGGCTTGATGCCTCAAGGCAGATAGGTGTCAAATCGATGAGGGTAAACACTGGAGGACCGCAAATAATTCCTGCATCAGTGATTCAGGGAGGCTATCCCCGTAATGAGGAAATTGTTCCTTATCTGAAAAATGCAATTGAATCGTTCAGGGAACTTGCTGATTACGGTGCAAAAGCAGGTGTAAAAGTAACTATTGAAAACCACTGGGGTCTGGCGGCCGATCCCGTAAATATCATTATCATTCTTAATGAAGTCAACAATCCTTATTGTGAGGCTTCACCCGATTTCTGCAACTGGGAGCATGAATATATGCTGTACAACGGCCTTGAACTCCTTGTCCCGAGAGCTACTTCAATGGTTCATGCAAAGCGTTGGACACGTTTCCCTGATGTGGATATTGCCAGGTGTGTCAGCGTGCTCAACAAGTGTGGTTATAAAGGATTTATTTCAAATGAATACGAAGCCGGCGGAGATCCTGTGGAAGGTTCAGTTAAATTAATGAATGATGTTGTCGATGCACTTGCGTGAATGGATTTTCTGACATTTTTAAAATTTATTCTGCATAATATTGCCTGTTATGAAAAAAGTCATTGATATCTCGCTGTTAGCTCTGGTTATTCTTTTGTGCATAAGATGCCAGGAAGCTCCTGAAACTGAAGGCGTTGAATTATTTGATGCAGGTTATCTCTTCAATAATCAGGATCTGCAGGCTTTTGGTGAAAAACTATTTTTTGTCACGTATCTGTCGACACCTGAAGGGCAGTCCTGCGCTGCATGCCATAGTCCGGAGGTGGGCTGGACGGGACCTGATGAGGATGTAAATATAACGGGCAGTGTTTATCCCGGAGCAATGCATGAGAGATTCGGCAACCGCAAACCCAACAGTTCGGCCTATGCTTCATTAAGCCCGGTATTCTTCGCTTTTATGGAAGAAGAAAAAGTCCTGTTTGCGGGCGGTAATTTCTGGGACGGACGGGCTACCGGTTATAAACTCGGTAATCCGGCTTCCGATCAGGCACAGGGGCCCTTCCTGAATCCTGTCGAGCAGAATATTGCGGATGCAAAGACTCTTATCAGAAAAGTATGCAAATCAGATTACGCCTCCCTTTTCAGGAAAGTCGGAAACGATATCTGGAAAGAACCTGATATCTGCAGCAGCGAGAATGTTAATCTCCAGTTTGGGATAATCGGCATTGCTATTGCTGCTTTTGAAAATTCCGGAAAAGTGAACCAGTTCTCCTCTAAATATGATTATTACCTGAAGGGAGAGGTCAGGCTTTCAGCAAAAGAACTGCAAGGGTTTGAACTTTTCAGGGGAAAGGCAAAATGCTCCAATTGTCATATTATTGAAAGTGAGAAGGCTGGGATTCCTCCTCTCTTCACGGATTTCACCTTCGATAACCTCGGCCTGCCGAAGAATCCTCAGAACCCGTGGTATTCAATGGATACAACCATTAACAAAGAGGGAGCAGGCTGGATCGATCCGGGGCTTGCAGAGTTCCTGAAAGAAATGCCCCAGTATGCCATGTATGCAGACGAAAATTACGGGAAACACCAGGTGCCTACTCTGCGTAATGTTGATAAACGTCCTTCTCCGGGATTTGTAAAGGCTTATGGCCATAACGGATATTTTAAAAGCCTTGAAGAAATAGTGCATTTCTATAATACCCGTGATGTTCTGCCTTCGGCTGAAGCAATTTCAGATCCAAAGCCGGGAGTTAACTGCTGGCCAAAACCTGAAGTTATCGAAAATATGAATAAGGAAGAGCTGGGTAACCTTGGGCTTACTCCGGAAGAAGAATCAGCTGTTATCGAATTCATGAAAACCCTTTCGGACGGATATGTTCCGGAGAGCAATTAAAGAACATTGAATTAGTCAGTTATCGGTGGCGGGTTACCTGCTGAGGGAGCGAGCCTCCCGGCATCAAGGATTCTTTCAAGAATTTCTTTTGGTACAGGTCGGCTCGGATCATAATTACGAACACTTTCATGGGTGGGGATCAGATCAGTATATTCCTTTTTTAAATTATTTCTTTGGTTATACACGAAAGGTAATAATTATAAGGATTTCTTGAAAAGATGGCTTATTCTATTAATAAATTCATTTTAATTAGATATTTACGATAATAATGTTTTTAATTATAAATTTATTATATTTACTTCGTTTTAATTACGTATTATTATATTATTCTTCTATTAACTTTATAAATGTAAATCATGCCATTCTATATCCCAAAAGAATATCATCCTCAATTTGTACCTGAAACAATGGAGCAGGCCATTAAAATGTTGAAAGACCGCTTTCAGGAGGAATTGTCCAAACAATTGAATCTCAGACGAGTTAC